>CAZBOK010000298.1:0-5986 GCA_964493525.1 uncultured Phycisphaeraceae bacterium
CTGGTCGACGACCGCGAGGTGCACGTCGTCGGCACGCACCGCCAGCTCGTGGCCGAATCGCTCGGCCGCTTCCGCGGCATCGCGATCACGCGTGACGCCGTCGCCGACCCGGGGCTCGCTCCGGGCGAGAGCGCCGTGCTCGCGTCGGTCCTGCGCCACGTCGGCGAGCGCTTGCGCGCGGCGGGATATCGCGGCCCGTTCGGCGTCGACGCGTGGCGCTGGCGCGACGCCGCGAACGTTCCGCACTTCCATCCGCTCGGCGAGATCAACGCTCGCCTCACGATGGGCTTCGTCGCGCGCGCCCTCGTCGAGCGCATCCCGCGAGCCGCGCTCCCGGGCGGGTGCGTGACGCTGCGCGTCGGTCCCGCGGGCGAATCCTCCGGCCTCGTGCTGGTCGCCGACCCGCCGGACGGCGCGGCCGCCTGGCTCGTCGCCGAGTGATCGGGCGAATTCGGCGCGAGCGTTGTTCCCTCGCCGCCCGGTCGTGCGGTTCAATGTCGGACCGTCTCTCCGGAGTCGAGCTCATGTCCATGCAACGGATCGGCGCCCTGTCGGCGCGTCTCGTCGTGTTCCTCGCGCTGTCGTCGGCGCTTGCGCAGGCCGGGCCGCCGGGCACGCTGACTCCCGCGCAGTCGCGCGAAGTCGCCGAGAAGCTGCACGTCGACGCATTCGATCTCGCCTCGATCGATCTCCCGGAAACCGCAGCCGGCGCGCGCGACGTGATCGTCGAGACCCCGCACGGCTCGCTCGCGCTCGCGCTCGATCGCCACACCGTCCGCGCGCCCGGGTTCCGCCTGCAGTCGCGCGACGCGCGCGGCAACCTGACGGAGCTCGCCTCGGCGCCGGTCACGACGTGGCGCGGAGAGGTGTTCGTCACCGGCGATCGCACCTGGGCGGATGTCTCCGGCGGGCGCGTCGCGGCGTCGATCACCGAGCGCGGACTCGACGCGCTCGTGCTCGGCGGCGGCGGCGCGTCGCTCGCGGTCCAGCCGCTGTCGAGCGTGCTGGCCGGCGCCGATCGCAAGCTCCACCTCGTGTATCGCCCGCAGGACGTGACGCAGGGAATCACGTGCGGCACGCTCGCGCCGTCCGCGGCGAACGACGGCGACGACGACGGCATCCTCGCGGCGTCGACGCTGCGGCTCTGCGAGATCGCGATCGAAGGCGACGTCGCGTACGTCACCGCGATGGGCTCCGCGATGGCGGCGCAGGCGGACGCGGAGAGCATCCTCAACTCGGTCACGCTGATCTACGAGACCTACGTCGGCATCACGTACACCCTGTCGACGCTGATCCTGCAGGCCGGCCCCGTCGACAACTATCCGGCGACGACGCACGAGGACTTGCTCACGCAGTTCCACGACTTCTGGAACGCACACCACGTCGGCGTCCAGCGCGACGTCGCGCACCTCCTCACCAGCCGCGCGATCGACGGCAACGTCGTGGGCTTCGCGACGGTCGGCGTGATCTGCAACGTGTCCGAGGCCTACGGCTTCTCGCTCACGACCGGCGTCGGGACGTTCTCGCAGCGCGTCGCCATCACCGCCCACGAGCTCGGGCACAACTGGAACGCGCCGCACTGCAACGGCAATCCGGATTGCGCGATCATGTGCGCGACGATCGCCGGCTGCTCCGGCCACGTCGACCGCTTCGAGCACGCGAGCGCCAAGAAGATCACCAAGTTCCGCGACCACGCGAGCTGCCTCGAGCTGGTGCAGAACCCGCTCCTCCCGCCGCTCTTCGAGCCGTTCAATTCGCTGAAGAAGGACGTCTGGCAGACGATCACCAAGGCGAAGGTGAGCACGAGCGCGATCGGCGAGCCGAGCCGGCCGAAGGCGCTCGACCTCGACGCGAAGCGGACCGGCGCGGACGACCTGCTCGAATCGGCGCCGATCGATCTCTCGGCGGTCACCGGCGCGGTGCTGTCGTTCGATTTCGAATCGCGCGGCGTCGAGGCGGGGGAGGAGTTGTTCGTCGAGTACCAGGACGCGGCGCAGAACTGGATCGAGGCCGCGCACCTCGTGTCGGACGGAATGACGCACAACACGTTCGCGCACCGCTCGGTCCAGCTCGCGCCCGACGCGTTCCACGATGCGTTCCGCGTGCGTTTCCGGCCGGCGGTCGGCGACGCGAGCGACGACTGGTTCGTCGATGACCTGCGCGTGTTCGAGAGCGCGCCGCCCGCGCAGGCGCTGCTCTGCGCGGCCGATCTGCCGCCGATCTACGCGACGTACCAAGCCGGCTCCGTCGACCTCCCGGCCGATCAGGTGATCCCGATCGCGAACTGCGGCGATCCGAACGGCACGCTCAGCTTCACGGTCACCGAGCAGCCGAGCGCGTCGTTCTTCTCGGTGACGCAGGACACGTCGTCGCTCACGGTGCAGTTCACGCCCGGCGTGCTGCCTCCCGGCCTCTACGTCGCCGGTGTGAAAGTGCAGAACGACATGGTCCCGGGCGACTTCCTCGTGCTGCCGGTCACGCTCATCATCCACTCGGGTCCGTGGTTCGGGCCCGGCGCGCGCCTCGAAGGGCAGATCGATCCGGGCGGCGAATCCGACGTGGCGAGCTTCATCGCGCTCGGCGGCACCAAGCTGAAGCTCGGCGTGAAGACGACCGGCGGCAACCTCGCACCGATCGTTTCGATCCTCGCGCCGAACGACAACGTCGTGTTCACCCAGCGCTTCTCCGCGACGGCGAAGTCGAAGAAGGTGAGCGTCCTCATCCCGACCAACGGCATCTTCCGCCTGCAGGTGACGGCCGGGAACTCGTCGTCGGGCTCGTACCAGATCACGACCAAGGGGAAGCGCACGAGCGGCGAGAAACTGCACGACACGACGATGAAGCCGATCGCGCCGGGCGGCTCGCTCGCGCTCTCGATGCTCGCGCTGCCCGGCACCGTCTTGAACGTCACGGTGGCGCCCGAGCATGCCGGCGACGGTCCGTTCGGCGTCGCGAGCTACATCGACCCGACCAACCAGGACGTCGCGTCGGCCGCGTTCACGCGCGCGCTGCCGACCGGTGGCGTGCAGGTCGCCGGCATCGCGGCGGGGAAGATCGGCACCTACTCGCTGATGATCGACGGCTTCGTCGCACGCGAGAAGGTGCGCGTCACGCTCGACCCGGTGCCGCCGTCCGCGCCGACCGGGACGATCATCGTCCCGTAGGCCGGGCAAGTGCGTGAGCGCGGCACGCGATGGAAGACAGGCGTTCGGTTCGAGCTGCTCGTCGCGCGGAAATAACATGTGGACTGTCGAACCGGGGGGGGGTAGCGTCACTTCCCGAAGCGCGACGGCTGCGAGTTCACGGCTGCTCGTCGCGAAGGGTGACTGGAAATTGGGTAAGGGAGAATCGCAATGAAGCGAAATACGCGCACGAAATACTTGGTGGTCACGTTTTTGAGCGGGCTGATCAGCGTTGCCCTGTGCGCGTTTTCTATCGCGCGCGACGGAAACGAAAGCAAGACCGGCACCGCGGGTATGAACGGCCCGAATGGAATCGGAGCAACGACGCCCGGAGCGGACGGATCGAATGGAGGGTCGGGGGGCGGTGGGCAGAGCGTGACGGCGACCGCATCTGGCAGCGGCCGCACGGCGACTGCCGTCGGAGGAGACGGCGGCGATGGAGGGAAGGGCGGCTCGGGCGGGCCGGCGAGTTGTCCGCCGAATCAACCGCCGATCGCACCGGGACACGGAGGAAACGGTGGCGAAGGCGCAATGGGTGGGACCGCGAAGGCCAACGTCAGCAATGGAGCCACTGGGAGCGCCACTGGTGGGCAGGGAGGTACAGGCGGGAAAGGCGGAGCTGGGGGAGTCGGAGGCGGAAAAGGCGGCCAATCCGGCAAGGGCGGACATGGGGGATGTGGCGGCGTGAGCGGCGGAGCCGGCACGGCATCAGGAGGCCCCGGAGGCGACGCGGGAGTCCAAGGAACCGGCGGAGCGGCTTCGAGCTGTGGCGGCGCCGGCTCCCAGGGCGATCCAAATCAAGGAGGGGACGGCGGGAACGGATGCGCGAACACCGCTGGAGTCAATCAGACTGGCGGAGGGGCTGGACACGGGAATG
The DNA here is from genome assembly GCA_964493525.1 of uncultured Phycisphaeraceae bacterium. GTDB lineage: Bacteria > Planctomycetota > B15-G4 > B15-G4 > JADJEK01 > CAZBOK01. The sequence continues at coordinate 4,060 of CAZBOK010000298.1, forward strand.
GCGGGACCGGCGGCGGAGACGGTCAGCCAGGCAGCACGTCATGTTCCGGTTGCTGAACTGTGTACTCGCTCTACGCGGCGCTCACCGCGGGTAGACCGTTCGGCAAGTTCGATCGAGATCTCGACGCGGAATCGTGTGAAGATCTGACCAGGGAGATGGGGCAATGCTCGCCAAGCGCCGGGTGATCATCGGGCTGGCAGTCGTCGCAGCCGCGATTGTCGGGTTCTTTTGGCCCCATGCGAGCCCCTCCGCGCGCGTGAAGGGCTCACCCGAATCGATCGAGTCGTCGCCGGAGTGGCCGGCGTCGATTTCGAGAGGCGAGCCGCAGCCGGATACTCCGCTGCGCGTTTCCGCGGCGAATGACATTCGCGTGGCCGTGCGAGATCGGGTGACGAATCTCCCGATCCCGGGGGCCGTCTTGTCTGATTCGGCGTCGCCGTCACTCCAATTCGTCGCGGATTCCGATGGCGTGTTGACGCTAACGAATTCATGGCTTGCGGATTGGAAGAGATCGAGGACGGGTCGTGTGATATCGGCGCCGCCGCGCGGGCCGTCGCCTGCGTCAAGGCTGGCCGCCGTTCCGGTGACTGTTGACGACTTGGTCATCGAGGCCGCCGGCGAGCGCGTATTGCTCGTGCGGCTCTACGCGTCGTTGATTGTCTCTCTCGTCGGCCGCGAGACTCCCCTTCCGCCTAGGGGAGAAGCGTCGACCGAGGACGACGAGGAACCGCCCGTGGTCATTCGCGCGACGATCTTGCCGCCGATTTGGGAGGACTCGGCGCGTCCGTCAGCGCACTTGGACAATCTCCGAAGAGATCGACTGAGTAGTCCGTGGCTCTATATCAGGCAGTTGCCGAACCACAAGCAGCCGAGCCCATTCTGTGCGACTGCCCGAGCAGATTTTGGCTCCGAGACTCGAATGCTCATCCCGGAAAGCGGAGACGTCTACCTCTCTGTCTTCGCGAGCGGATTCGTGCCCTACGGCAAGATCGTTCCCGTCGTTCAAGGCGCCGAGTTTCGCATGATCGTGACATTGAGAGCGTCGACGACGATTCGTGGACGAGTGCTCGACCGAATCGGCGAGGGAGTGGCGGGGGTTCGGGTCACGGTGTCTTGTCGGTCGGTGTTCGGGTTGGACGAGGTGATCCCTCGAGCCGATCGCGAACCCGGAGGGCCTGGATTCGTCGTTTTGAGCGACGTGGGGTCGAGTCAGAGCACGGCGTTCGCGATCCAGACCGGGACGACGGATGCAGACGGCCAGTATTCGATCGCCGTGCCGTACACCGATGCGGTCGCTGCCTGGGTCACCGAGCGATCGAACGGAAAAGGGTACGTGGAGCGTGCGGTCGGTGACCGCGATACTCCGATCGACGGCCTCGACATTGTCCTCGGCGATCCGCAGGTGACGCCAGTGACAGTGCAGGTGTTCCTGCCGACGGGCGAACCATGCAGGGACAGCGTGCTGACCGTGACCGAGTCGAACCCACCGCACCCGTTTCAACGGCAGTACGACGACCTTGTGACTGACACGAATGGCCTTTGCGACGTTTGGCTGTTGGACGAGACGCGCACATACACGGTGCTTGCGCCACACGGCGCCGGTTCGAATGCGACGTTTCAACCAGGCAAGGACCAAGTGATTCGATTCGGACAATGAGCGCCAAGGTGCGACCGGCGCGACGATCTCGATCCGTGATCGATTGCGCTCGTGCCGCGCGCCCCGCTCACTGTTTCCCGAACACGACGGCGTTCGAGTAGAGCGCGATTCTCGGCCACGGGCCGATCGTGGGTTCCACGATCGCCTGCAGATGGACCGGCGGGTCGCCCGTGAAGCCGCCGTCCGGAACGTCGAGCGTCCACTGACCGTTTTGATCGATCACTCCGCTGAACGTGCGGCGGACCATGTGCTCCTTGCCGGACTTGTGCC
>CAZBOK010000299.1:0-5945 GCA_964493525.1 uncultured Phycisphaeraceae bacterium
CTGCTGCCGGAAGGCGCGCGTCTCGAGGTCGACCACCCCGCGGCATCGACGGCGCGCGCGCTGATCGGCCGCAAGGAGTGGACGCCGCGCTTCCGCGAGACGCTCGTGCTGTGGGGCGGCGCGAACGCGAAGGCGCGCCTCCTGCTGGTCGGCCTCGGCAAGGAGAAGGACGTCGACGCGGAACGCCTGCGGCGCGGCGCGGCGATCGCGTACGCGAAGGCACGGTCGCTCGCGGTCGGCTCGCTCGGCATCGTCGTGCTCGATGATTCGGTGCGCTCGACCGACGCCGGCAACGCGCTCGCGGAAGGTCTCGCGCTCGCGGCGTATCGCGCGCCGCTCGTGCGCAAGGCGACCGAGAAGGACGACGGCGCGACGAAAGGCCCGCGCCAGGTGCGCATCGGCGTGAAGTCCGGAACCGGGAGCGTCACCGCCGGAGTGGAGCGCGGCGAGATCGTCGCCGACGCGGTGAACATCGCGCGCCGTCTCGGCGAGCTGCCGGGCAACAAGATGACGCCGACGATGCTCGGCGACGCCGCGGCGCGCGCCGGCCGCGAGCACGGCTTCCGCGTGCGCGTGCATCGGAAGGGCGATCTCGCGCGCATGAAGATGGGCGGCATCCTCGGCGTCGCCCTCGGCTCGTCCGAGCCGCCGGTCCTGATCGAGATGCACCACCGGCCGCGTCGTTACAAGAAGACGGTGTGCCTGGTCGGCAAGGGCCTCACGTTCGACTCGGGCGGCATCTCGCTCAAGCCGTCCGCGAGCATGGAGGAGATGAAGTACGACATGTGTGGCGGCGCCGCGGTGATCGGCGCCCTGACCGCGGCGGCGCGGCTCGACCTCCCGGTGCGCGTGGTCGGCATCGTCCCGTCGAGCGAGAACATGCCGGACGCGTCGGCGCAGAAGCCGGGCGACATCCTCACGACCGCGTCGGGCCTCACCGTGGAAGTGATCAACACCGACGCGGAAGGTCGGTTGATCCTCGCCGACGGCCTGCACTTCGCGAAGTCGTTCGACCCGGACTACACGGTCGATCTCGCGACGCTGACCGGCGCGATCGTGATCGCGCTCGGCCACGACGTCTCGGGGATGTTCACGACCGACAAGAAGCTGTCCGACCTCCTGCGCAAGGCGGGGGACGAGTGCGGCGATCGCGTGTGGCCGATGCCGATCTACCCCGAGTACTCGGAGGACATGAAGTCCACGATCGCCGACTTGAAGAACTCCGGCCGCCGCGAGGCGGGCGCCGGCACGGCGGCGTGGTTCCTGTCGAACTTCGCGGACGGACAGCGCTGGGCGCACCTCGATATCGCCGGCACCGCATGGGGCGGCCGCAACAAGGACTACTACGCGAGCGGCGCGAGCGGCGCGGGCGTGCGGCTCCTGGTGAGGTTCCTCGAGTCGCTCGCGTGAGGTGAACGGGAATGGGGGAGCCCAAGGGCGCGACGATCGCGTGTCCGGAGTGCGGCCTCGCACTGGCTCGCAGCGGCGGCGAGTTCTCGTGCGCCGCTTGTCGGGGCGCGTTCGTCCCGATCGAGCAGATGCGCCGGCGCACGTCGATCCCGTTCGCGGAGCAGTTGGCGCGGCGGGCGCGCGCCGGCCCCGCCGGAGCGATCTGCGCCCAGTGTCATCGCGTGATGCGGGCCGTTCCGCTCGACGTGAACGGCGTCTCCGTCGAGGTCGATCACTGCCTCGCGTGCCGAGCGACATGGCTGGACGGGGGCGAATGGCTGCTCATCGCCTCGCGTAGCGAGGCCGACGCGAACCGTGCCGTGCAGCGAGCGACGAAGGAAGCGGCACGCGCCGAAGGCGAGGACTTTGAGCGATCGCACCCCGGACCGGAGAACGCGGCGCAATGGGCGGTCGCCGTGGCGGGGTTTCCCGTCGAGCACGCACCGGGACCTCGCCCTTCGTTCCCGATCGCCACGTGGCTGCTGGTCGCGGGCTGCGTCCTTGGTTGGCTGGCGGCGCTGCCTGATCGATCGTGGGTTGCCGACTTCGGCTTCCTGCCTGCCGATCCGCTGCGCGTCGGAGGCGTGACGCTCGTCACGAGCTTCTTCCTCCACGCTTCACTCGGACATCTGGTCGGGAATGCATGGTTCCTCGTCATGTTGGGCGACGACGTCGAAGAGGCGCTCGGACGTGTGTTCTTCCTGGTGCTCGTGTTCGCGGCCTCGTTCGCCGGAGACTTCCTGCACGCTCTCGTCGATCCCCGATCGGATCTGCCGCTGATCGGCGCCAGCGGCGGGATCTCGGGAGTCCTCGTCTTCTATGCGCTCGCATTCCCGCAGAACCGGATCGGGACGTTCATCCGCTGGCCTTTCTGGCTCCGACTCGACTACGTGACCATGCGCGTCGGCACGGCGGTCCTCGTGTGGATCCTGGTCCAGGCGCTCGGGGTATTCCTGCAAAGCTCCGGACATGGATTCGTCTCCGCCGCGGGGCATGTCGGCGGCGCGCTGGTCGGGCTCGCGGCGTGGTGGTTGTTCCGCGCGAGGCTCCGGCTAGAACTGCGCTCCTCATGAGTCGAACGCGACCGATCGAGATCCCCTCCGGCGTGATGCTCGGCGCGCACATGTCGATCGCCGGCGGGTTGCCGCTCGCGTTCCAGCGTGCGAAGCAGGTCGGCGCGACGGCGCTGCAGGTGTTCACCAAGTCGTCGAACCAGTGGAAGGCGCGCCCGCTCAGCGAGGACGAGATCGGCCAGTTCAAGGCCGGCGTGAAAGACCTCGGCGCGCGCGCGGTCGTCGCGCACAGCTCCTACCTGATCAACCTCGCGAGCCCGGCGCCGGAGCTGTTCGAGAAGTCGCTCGCGGCGTTCCGCGATGAACTCCTGCGCTGCGAAGCGCTCGACATCCCGAACCTCGTGTTCCATCCGGGCGCGCACATGGGGGAGGGCGACGAGAAGGGCGTCGCGCGCGTCGCCGACGCGCTCGGCCGCGCGCATCGCGACCTTCCCGGCCTGCGCGTGAAGGCGACGATCGAAGTGACCGCCGGTCAGGGGAGCTGCCTCGGCCACCGCTTCGAGCACGTGCGCGGGATCCTCGAGCAGTCGCGCGAGCACGAGCGCCTCGCGGTCTGCCTCGACACGTGCCACCTGTTCGCCGCCGGCTACGACATCCGCACCCGGAGCGGGTGGGACGCGACGATCGACGAGCTCGACCAGTCGTTCGGCGTGAAGCGCGTCGAAGCGTTCCACCTGAACGACTCGAAGAAGGGGCTCGGCTGCCGCGTCGACCGCCACGAGCACATCGGCAAGGGCGCGATCGGACCGGCGGCGTTCGCGTGCGTGCTGAACGACGCGCGCTTTCGCGGCGTGCCGAAAGTCCTCGAGACGCCGAAGGGGGAGTCGCTCGAAGAGGACTTCACGAACCTGCGGACGCTGGTCGGCATGATCGGCGGCAAGTCCCGCCGCCGCGCTCCGCCGCGCCGCGCCGCGCGCTAGGTGCCCGCGTCGCGCGCGATCCGCTCGCCTTGATTCACCTCTCGATCCCGACTACCGTGCGCGGCCTTCGTTCGCGAAGAGGCGGCATCGCCAAGTGGTAAGGCAACGGATTGCAAATCCGTCATTCCCCGGTTCAAATCCGGGTGCCGCCTCCATTTCCATTCGCACTCGATGCATCGCGCAGCGCATCGCCCGCGCACGTCGTCGATCGGGGGAGTGGCGGAACTGGCAGACGCACGGGACTTAAAATCTCGAGGCCGGCAACGGCCGTGCGGGTTCGATTCCCGCCTCCCCCACCAACACCGAGCGTCGACGGCACCCCGCGAGATCGCTGTCGCTTCGGCTTTTCCCGCAAGTCCCGCGCTTCCGCCGCCGTCGCAGCCGTGGCACACTGGCCGTCCTCTCGAGGGAAACCGCGCGATGCACTTCCTCCTCACCGGTGGGGCCGGGTTCGTCGGTTCGCATCTCGCGGACCGCTTGCTCGCGCTCGGCGCGCGCATCACCGTCCTCGATGACCTGTCGACCGGCAGCCGCGCGAACCTCGATCTCACTCGCGTCCTCCTCCGCGAAGGCAGCGTGCTCGACGTGGTCGCAGTTCGCGCGCTGGTCGCGACCGCGGACCGCGTCATCCACCTCGCGTCGGAAGTCGGCGTCGATCGCGTTGCCGGCGATCCGGAGCGCGCGCGCACCGTCATCGAGGACGGCACGCGCGTCGTGCTCGATGCATGCGCCGCGCGCGGAGTCCCGCTGGTCGCGCTGTCGTCGTCCGAGGTGTACGGGTTCGCGCCGCCGACTCCGGTGCGCGAGGACGACCTCCCCGACTCGATCGACGGAGCGGCGCCGCGGCTCGCGTATGCGCGCGCCAAGCTCGCCGCGGATCGCGCGTGCCGTGCGGCGCGCTCGCGCGGAGCGCCGGTGCTCGTCGTGCGTCCGTTCAACGTGGTCGGCGCGCGGCAGAGCAAAGACGGCGGCGCGGTGTTGCCGCGCTTCGTCGAATCCGCGCTCGCCGGTCTCGACCTCGAAGTGCACGGCGACGGCGCGCAGCGCCGGACGTTCGTCGACGCGCGCGACGTCGCCGCGTGGCTCGCGCGGCTCGCGGAGTTCGAGCGCTGGCCGTTCGACGCCGTGAACCTCGGCGGCGTCGAGGAGTGGTCGATCAAGGACCTCGCCGAGCTGGTGCGCGCGCGCCTCGCTTCCCGCTCGCGCGTCGTCGCCGTCCCGCCGCCGTTGCCGCGCGGCAATGTCGAAGTGCTGCGCCGCGTCCCGGATCTCGCGCGGCTCGAGTCGTTGCTCGGCCCCTTCGCTCCGGTCGCGCCGCGGCATCGCGTCGTCGACGCGATCGATGCGCTCGCGGCGGAAGCGCGGAGCGTCCGCTCGCCGGCGCTCGCCGTCGCCTGAGAGATGTGCGGGATCGCCGGGTCGGTCGCTCTCGACCTCTTCGGATCACCGGACTCGGCGCCCCGCGTCGACGTCGACCGCGTGCGGCGCATGACGGCGCGGCTCGCGCACCGCGGGCCGAACGGCGACGGGTTCTTCGCGACGCCGCGCGCCGCGCTCGGGTTCCGCCGTCTCGCCATCCTCGACCTCTCGCCCGCCGCGAACCAGCCGCACGTCGCCGGGTCGCTCGAGGCGCCGATCGCGTCGGTCATGAACGGCGAGATCTGGAACCATCGCGAGCTGCGCGCCGAGCTCGAGCGCGACGGCGTGCGCTTCAAGTCGCGCGGCGACGCCGAGGTCGTGCCGCACCTCTACGCCAAGCACGGCGACCGCTTCCTCGAGCGGCTCGACGGGATGTTCGCGATCGCGATCGTCGACCTGCGCGCCGGGCGCCTCGTGCTCGCGCGCGACCGGCTCGGCAAGAAGCCGCTGTGCTTCGTTCGCCGTGATCGATGGATCGATTTCGCGAGCGAGCCCGGGCCGCTCGTCGCGGAGATGAACTCGGTCGAGCCGGACGCGGGCGCGCTGTGCGCGTTCCTCCTGCGCCAGTCGGTGCCGTCGGACCGCTCCGCGTTCACGGGGCTCGAGCGCGTGCCGCCGGCCGGTCTCGTCGTCGTCGAGCGCGGCGCGGTGCGCGTCCGCCGCTGGTACCGGCCCGCCGCTTCGGAGGGCGTGCCGCGCGACGCGGAGGAGATCGCGGGCGGTGCGTTCGAGCGCCTCGTCGACGCGACGCGCGCGCGACTCGATGCGGACGTGCCGCTCGGCGTGTTCCTGTCGGGCGGCATCGACTCCGGCCTCGTGCTCGCGGCCGCCGCGGCGGCGCGCGGGCGGGCGCCGCTCGCGTTCACGATCGGGTTCGACGATCCGCGCCTCGACGAGCGCGATCTCGCGCGGGCGACCGCGGCCCACGTCGGCGCCGAGTTGATCGAGCGCGCCACCGCGCCGGAGCCGGCCGCCGCGCTCGCCGACGTCGTGCGCCGGTTCGACGAGCCGTTCGGCGATCCGTCCGCGGTGCCGATGCTCGCGCTGTCGGCGCTCGCGCGCGAGCACGTGACGGTCGCGCTGT
>CAZBOK010000300.1:0-5899 GCA_964493525.1 uncultured Phycisphaeraceae bacterium
CAGGATGATCGCCGTCGGCGGCGCGTTGCCGACCGCGATCTGCACCGGTGCGGTGTCGCTGCCTCCGAACGCATCCGACACGGTGAGCACCGCGTTGAACAACCCGCCCGACGTGTAAGTGTGCTGCACCGTCACGCCGTTGCCGTGCGGGGTGCCGTCGCCGAAGTCCCAGTCGTACGTGAGCGGATCGCCGTCCTGGTCCGTCGAACCGGCGCCCGAGAAGTTCACGATGAGCGGCGGCCCGCCCACCGTCGGGTTCGCGCTCGCGGCCGCGACCGGCGTGTAGTTCTGCGTGTAGCGGATGTGGATGATCTTGTTCGTGGTGACCGAGATCGCATACAGGTCACCGCTGATCGGGTGGCGCTCGATCGACACCAGCCGTCCCGTGTTCGCCGCAAAGTCGTGGATCTTCGTCACGTTCCAGTTCGCGTCGAGCTCGATATCCTTGATCCACTGACCGACGTAGTCCGCAATGAACAAGCGGCCGGCGTACTTCGCCGGATAGCTGCCGCCCGTGTAGATCGCTCCGCCAATCGAGCAGCTCCCCTTGAAGCCGGTGAGCGGATTCCCGTTGTCGTCCTGATGCGTGTTCGGCGGGTAGTAAGCCGTCGCCGTGCCGTGGTTCCACGCGGACGCGGGGCTCTTGAACGTCCCGTTCACGGGCGTGTGGCACGTCACCTTGTTCGGATTCGACGACGTGTATCCCGCATATCCGCCCTGCGACGGAACGCCCTCGAAGCACGGCCAACCGAAGTTCGTCGCCGCGAGCGCGCACGCGTTCAGTTCTTCCCACGTGTTCCAGCCGACGTCGCCGATCAACAGCACGCCCGGTTGGGCCGCGTTCGGGTCGTTCGACCCGGTGCCGGGCACGAGGTTCATGCGGAACGGATTGCGCAGACCGAGCGCGAACACGCGCGACCGATTGCTCGCCGGATTGCCGTCATAGAACGGGTTCGACGGGAGGCCGTTGCCCGTCGCGGGATCGAGTCGAAGGATCTTGCCCGCGAGACTGCGCGGATCCTGACTGCGGAACGCACCTTCGTCCTGGATCGCCGGCGTCGGTCCGCGCAGCAGCGTCTGCGGATGCGTGTAGTTGTCGAACCCGGGCGCGTCGGCGCCGCCGTTGTCCTGGAAGTCGTAGTGCGCGCCGTCGCCGGTCGCGAGCAGGAGCGAACCGTCCGTGCCGAAGCGGATCGCGCCGTTCGAGTGGGAGTCGTGGATGCTCGCGATGCAGTCCGGCACCGATCCGTCGGCGAGCTGATTGCCGAGCAACACCTGACGCGTCGCGAGGTCGGCGACGATGCTGCCGCTCGTCGTGATCGCGCGATACCGGACGAGTCGCGAGAACGAGTACTGGTTGTTCTGGTTGTAGGTCATGTCCTGCCCGGGCACGGGGCTCACCGTGTAGAGCAGGTACACCCACGAATTGGCGCCGCCGTCCGGCACGAAGCCGGGGCTCAACGCGATGCCGAGCAGCCCGCGGTCGCCGTTGTTGTTCACCTCGGCGCTGAGGTCGATGAACGGCAACCCCTGCAGTTGCTCGCCGGGCGTCAGCACGCGCACGAAGCCGTGCTTCTCGACGACGAACATCGTGCCGTCGGCCGCCCAGACGAGACCTACGGCGTTCAGCACGTAGGGCAAGGACACCGCCTCGAAGTGCGGCGGCATGTTGAAGGTCTGGGAGAGAGCGGGGGAAACGAGGAGGAGCGAGAGCGCGATCGAACAAGCACCGCGCCCGGCAGAACGGAGGTGCGCCATAGTGGGCGGAAGCTTGCCACAGAACCCGCAAACGCGCGAGTTCCATGTCGATCGAGGTCGCGGTTTCGATCAGTCCGCGAGCTGCAGGACCCGTCGCAGGACGTCGTTCGCGCAGCCCCACGACAACGTCACGCCGGCGCCGCCGTGGCCGTAATCGTGCACGACCCGCGCACCGCGACTCCGTCGTTGCTCGTCGATCTCGAGGCGCACCTCGTCGCGCACCGGACGCAGCCCGCAGTACGCGTCGAGCACGCGCGCCCCGCGCACCCGAGCGTCCAGCGCGACGCAGCGCTCGACGACGTCCGCCGTGACCGCCGGATCGGCGGCCGGCGGCTCGAACCCGCGCGCGTCTGCATCCCACGGCAGGTCGATGCTGCCGAGCACCGCGTCGTGCTCGCGCGGCACGACGTAGGTCGGCCGCGACGGCGCGCGCGGGTCGAGACGCAGCTCGTCGATCCCGTTCGACTCGATGCGGACGATGTGGCCGAGCGTCGGCTGCACTCGCGGGTCGCGCACGAGCGCGCGCGCCTCCGAACCGGAGCAGTTCACGACGATCGCGTCGCCCGCACAGAGGTCGTCGAGCGACGCCACGCGCTCGCGGCGCACGCGGCCGCCGGCGCGCTCGAAGCGCGCGACGAGCCACGGGAGGTAGGTCGGAACGTCCATCACCGCGGTCTCGAAGCGCCACGCGTCGCCCTGCCAAGTGCACGGCAAGAGCGCCGCGTCGAACGGCGGCTGCCCCGGTGTTCCGACCTCGAGCGCCGGCCGCATCCGCACGCCGCTGCCGGCGATGCCCGCGAGCGCGCGGAACTCCGCGAGGCTCGCCGCGAGCCAGGCGTCGAGCCGCGGATGCCGAACATGGTGCGGGTAGAACGATGCGCCCGCGACGCGCGACAACGACTCGAGCGCGAGCTTCTCCGCGATCAACGTCACGTCGAACCGCTGCGTCTCCGCGATGCGCACCGCGCACGTCAACCCCGAGACGCCGCCGCCGAGGACGAGGACACGCGGCGGGTTCACGTCACGCTCGCGCGGCGGACCGCGTGCGCAGGTAGAGGTACACCATCATCAAACCCGTCGCGACGAGCGCGGCGGTCTGCGCGAATGCGAAGCGCTCCGGGAAGACCGCCGGGAACGCGCCGGCGACGAGCGCGACGATCACTCCCATCAACGCCTCTCCCGTGATCAGACCCGACGAGAGGAGCATGCCGGCGTTCTCGACGTCCTGTCGGACCGCATGCGGCGCGTCCTTCACCTTGCGCATCACCATCCAGCTCAGGACCGCGCCGAGGAAGATGAGGACCGACAAACCGAACGGCAGGTAGATCCCCACGGCGACCGCGAGGATCGGGAAGCGGAACGACGAGCCACGCTTCTCCTGGAGCTTGTCGAGGAGGATCAAGACGACCGCGACGGCGAACCCGATGTAGATGTAGTTCCAACCGATGCCCTGACCGAAGATCCCCGTCGAGACGTCCTTCATCAGCGTGGCTTGCGGTGCGCTGAGCGCAGTCGGCAGCTCCGGGATCTCGTGCCGCGCGAACGCCTCCGCGGCGATCGGCGACACCCGACCGATGCCCGTCGAAACGTCGAGCACGCGCAGCACCCACGGGATCGCGACCGCGGATCCGATTGCGCCGACCACGAGGCACACCTGCTGCTTCCACGGCGTCGCGCCGACCAGGTGACCGCACTTCAGGTCCTGCAGGTTGTCGCCCGCGATGCAGGCGCCGATGCAGATCACGGCCGCCAGGTAGATGACCGCCGCCGGCCCCACGCGCGCCGCGACGCCGTCGTTCCCCATCAACTGGAGCAGGATCAGCGACGACACGATCACCGTCGCCATCGTCACACCGGACACCGGGTTGTTCGAGCTGCCGACGAGTCCCGCCATGTATCCGGCGACGGCGGAGAACAAGAACCCGAACACGACCATCATGACCGACATCACGCCGGCGATCATCACGCGGTTCGGGAAGTCGCCGAGTGCGTGCAGGAAGACGAAGTAGAGCGGGACGAGCGCGAGCACGGAGATCAGCAGCAGGTACGGAATCGGCGCATCGCGCTCGGTCCGCGGCAGTCCCGCACCGCCGCCACCCTTCTTGAACGCCCCCAGGCTCACCTTGATCCCGGTGGCGAGCGGCTTGGCGAGCGTGATCAACGACCAGACGCCGCCCACGATCATGCAGCCGACGCCGATCCGGCGGCAGTCCTTCCACGACAGTCCCGCCAGGGTCTCCCACTGCTCGGACGAGAACAGGCTCCAGCTCGTGCCCGGCGCGATGCCCGCGTCGTGCATCAGCCGATCGGAGTTCATCATCCAGTTCACGGGCACGCCGATGATCGTCCCGATCACCGCGCCCATCAGCATCAGCACGCCGATGTTCAGGCCGACGATGAACCCGATGCCGAGCAAGGAGGGCGCGAGCGTCGCGTCGATCGTGAACAGCCACTTCCCGGCGAGGAACGCGCGAGTCGTCGCCGCCGTGTCCGTGAGCACGCGGAGCCCGCCCTCGAGCAGCTTGAACAGCGCGCCGACGCCCGTCGCTTCCAGGAGCATCTTGAACCCGCTCGCCCCGGAGTCGTCTTTCGCGTCGTCGTCGTTCGCGGCGTCACGCTCCACACCGCCCGTCTTCAGCACTTCCGCGGTCGCGACGCCCTCGGGGAATTGGAGCCCGACGTCGACGATGAGCGCGCGTCGCAAGGGCACGGTGAACGCGACGCCGAGGATCCCGCCGAGCGCGACCATGACGCAGATCGGCAGGTACTCGTACTCGGCCCACGCCCCCATCATCACCAGCGCGGGAATCGTGAAGATCACGCCGGACACCGTCGACGCGCCGGCGGACGCGACGGTCTGCACCATGTTGTTCTCGAGGATCGTCGACTTGCGGAACATCCGCAGCACGCCGAGCGACACCGCCGACGCTGGGATCGACGCCGCGACCGTCATCCCGACGCGCAGTCCGAGGTAGGCGTTCGCCGCCGCGAGCAGCATCGCCAGCACGAGGCCGAGGACGATCGCCTTCAGCGTGATCTCGTCGAGCGTTCGCTCGGACGGGACGACCGGCGGCGGGATCGGGGCCTTCTCTGCAGACATCGGAGTCTCCGCGCTCAATGGACGCGCAAGGGCGCTGATCTACCACAAAGAAACGCGGCTCTTCGCGCGCCGCGCGCGCGGCGTCAGGTCGAGCGTCGCCTTCGCATGCTCGCGGGGATCCCGATTAACAGGATGCCGAGCACGAGGGTCCAAAGCGTGCCGGCGATCGACGTGGCCCCACCGACCGTGAGCGCCGCCGTCAACTTCTCTCCGGTCGTCCGGCCGATCGGTGGCCCGCGCGTCATGTCTTCGTGGCCGAGCTCCGCCTGCGCCTTCGTGTGCGCTTCCCAGAAGCCGTCGCCGGCCTCCTGGTGTTTCCTCTGCAACGCCGCGGCATCCGGGTCGGAGTAGAAGCGGCCGTGGCTCCAGCCCGCGAACTGCGCCGTCCCGTAGGAGATCGTGTTCGGGATGCCGAAGCAGAGCACGCCGATCAGGAGCGCCCCGACGAAGAGCGGCTTCCATCGGAGTGCGTCGAGCGCGCCGCTGAACGCGGCGAACAGGAACAGCACGACGATCGTCGCGTAGACGCTGAACATCGCGACGACGTTCAAGTCGGTCGTGCGCGCCTCGATGGCGAGACGGATCGCGGCCACGATCCACGAGGTCCAGATCACCGGCTTCAGGATCGCGAAACTGCGCTTCACCAGGTTCACGTGCGAGCTCCTGCGGGATTGCGATCGGCAGAGCGTAGCGACCGGCGGCGCGGGCGGCATGATCGCGACCACGAGCCCGCGATGCGCGCCTTCTACTCCGACACCTTCCGCCTCCCGCTTCCGCCGACGCACTCCTTCCCGATGGAGAAGTACACGCGGTTGCGCGAGCGGCTCGTCGCGGAGGGCGTCCTCGCGGCCGCGGATCTGCACGTGCCGCACGCGGCGACCGACGACGAGCTCGCGCACGCGCACGACCGCGAGTACATCCGCCGCGTGGCCGAAGGTCGGCTGAGCGAGTCCGAGATCCGCCGCATCGGCTTCCCCTGGACCCCGGAGATGGTCGAGCGATCGCGGCGCTCCGCCGGCGCGACGATCGAGGCGTGCGCGG
>CAZBOK010000301.1:0-5890 GCA_964493525.1 uncultured Phycisphaeraceae bacterium
TGTAGCGCATCACGGAGTCGTTGTAGAACTGCCGCGCGAACGCGATCTTGTTCTCGGTCGACGACAGCTCTTCCTGCAGCGACATCATGTTCGTGTTCGCCTTCAGCTCGGGGTAGTTCTCCGAGACCGCCATGAACCGCGTGAGCAGTTGCGTGAGCTGGTTCTCGGCCCCGATCTGACCCTTGATGTCGTGCGCCACCGACGCGGCCACCGCGCCCGAGCGCGCCTTCGCGATCCCCTCCAAGAGCTCGCGCTCGTGCTTCATGTACCCCTTGGCCGTCTCGACGAGGTTCGGGATCAGGTCGTGGCGCCGCTTCAACTGCACGTCGATCTGCGACCACGCGTTGCGGCACTGATTGCGCGAGCGGACCAGGCCGTTGTACATCCCCATGAACATGAGGAAGAGCAGGACGAAGATGCCGATGACGACGATCAGCGCGATCATGGATTCGGTTCCCTCCCGGAACGCGAGCGCCCGGAACGCGAGCGGTCGAAGCAGACTATCGGTCGCGCCGACCCGCGAACAGGAAGTTCAATTGCCGGGCGTCGCGACGGGATCGGTCGGAAAGCGGCGGCGGTAGGCCTCGAACACGAGCGCGAGCGCGAGCACGACGGAGCCGCCGAGGACGTACGGCGCGCGGATCGATCGATCCCACGCGATGCCGGCGCAGATCGGACCGAGCACGCGGCCGAGGCTCGCGCACGACTGCGCGACGCCGAGCACCGCGCCCTGCCGCGCGCGCGACGCGTTCTTCGAGATCAGCGCGTTCATCGACGGGTTGCAGAACCCGTACGCGATGCCGACCACGAGCGCGGACCCGAGGAACAGCGCCGCGGCGTCGGCGATCGCGACGCCGAAGAAGCCGATGCCGAGCGCGACCGAGCCGGCGACGAGCAGCGCGCGCTCGCCGAAGCGACGCACCAGCGTGTGGATCAGCCGGCCCTGCACGAGCGCGGACGCGAAGCCGGCGCCGCCGAGCAGGAAGCCCATCGTGCGCGTGTCGTAGTGCAGCACCTTGCCGCCGAGGTTCATGAACGTCGTCTCGAACCCGGCGAACGCGAACGTGACGAAGAGGTATCCGACGAGCAGCGTCGCGAGGCGCGGGTCGGCGACCGCGGCGCCGACGTCCGCGAACGAGTAGCGCCGCCGCGCCGACGGCTCGCCCGGCCGATGCGATTCGCGCAGCCGGAACCAGCCGAACACGAACGCGCTGAGCGAGAGCCCCGCGGCGAAGAACCCGGGCGCGGACGGGTGCCAGTGCGCGAGCGTCCCGCCGACCGGCGGCCCGAACACGAAGCCGATCCCGAACGCCGCGCCGATCATCCCCATCCCCTTGGCGCGGTTCTCGGGAGTCGTCACGTCCGCGACGTAGGCCTGCGCGGTCGAGATGTTCGCGCCGAAGAAGCCGGCGAACATGCGCGACACGAACAGGAGCGGCAGCGACTGCGCGAAGCCGAACAAGAGGTAGGAGCCGAACGAGCCGATCAGGCCGATCAGCAGCACGGGCTTGCGTCCGATGCGATCCGACACGCGGCCCCAGACCGGCGCGAACAGGAACTGCATCAGCGAGAACACGGCCATCAGCCAGCCGATCGCGACGCCGCTCGCACCGAACTTGTCGGCGTAGACCTGGAGCAGCGGCACGACCATGCCGAAGCCGAGCAGGTCGATCAGCACCGTGAGGAACACGACCGCGAGTGAGCCGCGCGTCGCGGGGGTCGGAGCCGGTGTCGTGGGAGCCGCGGCGAAGTCGGTCACAGGATCCGGCGGCCGAGCGCGCTCTGGATCAGGTGCGCGCACAACTCCGCGGTGCGGTTGCGATCGTCGAGCACCGCGTTCAACTCGACGAGCTCGAGGCCGAGCAGCCGGTCGCTGTCGGCGACCAGCTCCATCAGGAGATGCGCTTCGCGGAAGTTGATCCCGCCCGGCTCGGGGGTGCCGACGCCGGGCGCGATGTTCGGGTCGAGTCCGTCGAGATCGAACGAGAGGTGGAACCCGGCGGTGCCGTCGCTGACGAATTCGATCGCGCGCTCGGTCGCTTCGGCCATGCCGAGCCGGTCGATCTCCTTCATCGTGATCACGTGGATGCCGGACTTCTTGACGATCTCGCGCTCCCACGGATCGAGCGAGCGGACGCCCATCAGCGCGACGTTCCGCGGCTCGACCTTCGGTTTGAAGCCGCCGAGCTCCGCGAACTCGCGCGGGCCGTGGCCGAGCAGCATCGCGAGCGGCATCCCGTGCACGTTTCCGGACGGGCTCGTGTCGGGCGTGTTCATGTCGCCGTGCGCATCGAACCAGATCAGTCCGATCTTCTGGTTCTTGCGGCGATGCACCGAAGCGATGCCGGTGACGGTGCCGACCGCGATCGAGTGATCTCCGCCGAGCACGACGGGGAAGCGGCCGGCCGCGACCGACTTCTCGACCTCGGCCGCGAGGCGCGTCACGCAGTCGAGGATCTGCGAGCCGTATTTCGCTGAGCCGTCGCCCACGGCCGTCGTCGCCATCTCCGCGACGTCGACGTTGCCGCGATCCGCGACGTCGTGACCGAGCGCGCGGATCTTCTCGACCACACCCGCGATGCGCAGCGCCGAAGGCCCCATGTCGACGCCGCGACGCGCGGCGCCCAGGTCCATCGGCACTCCGAACAGGTCGATGTGGCGCTTCACGCGGCTCTCCGTCGTCGATCCGGGCCGCGAGAGCTTACCCGGTCTTGTTCACCGGTTCCGGGCGGCGGCGATTCAACAGGCGATGCAGTTTCTCGCCGCCGATCTTGCGAATCCACCGCCGCGAGCAGATCCACCGCACGACCGCCCGCTTGCGCTCGAAGTCCGCGACGAGAACCGCGGCCACGAAGAACGGGATTTGCGGAATGATCGGCAGCGCGAGCCCGACCAGCCCGCAGATCACGAGCGCGATCGCGACGACGTTGCGGATCCACTGGATTGCGGCGCGCTTCATGTCGGCGCCGGGATAGCACGCCGGCGGGTCAGTTGTGAATGACGCCGAGCGAAACGAGCATTTGTTCGAGCGCCGCGAACATCGCGAGCAGCGAGAACGACTTCTCTCCGAGGCGTAGCAGAGCGACCAACGCACTGATCGCGACGAGCACGCTCATCGCCGTCGTGACGTCGGCGCGCGTTCCGATCGGCGCGCCGAGAATTCCGCGCTGCAGCAGGAGGACGTAGACCTCGCCCACGATCAGGATGCTCGGGACGATCTTGTCGCCCTTGCCGCCGCCGCCGGAGACGACGAGCGCGAGCGCGCAGAAGATCACCGAGACGGCGAGGAAGTCGATCAGTCCCACGCGCGGGATCTTAGGTTCCTACCCCACCAATTCGTCGCAACCCATGACGATTCTCCTGTCGAGTCCGGGGCGACGCGCGCGAGAGCTCGCGATGAAGACCCGCGATTTCAATCCCAGCGCTGCTCCGGCGGTTTCGGACGATCGTCGCCGCCGCGCGGCCCGGGCGGGCCGTTCATCTCGGGCGGAGGCGGAAGCTCCGCGTTCGGATCGATCAGCTTCAACAGGCGGCGGTCGCGCTCGAATCCCTCGACGTCGCCGAGTCGATCCACTTGCGACGGATCCTCGCCGCGCTTCAGGAGCGCCGCGCGGGCATTTTCGCGCAGCGCTTCACCGATGAGGCGGCCGCGCTCCTTGCCGCGCGCCGCTTCGATCTGCGTGCGCTGCTCGTCGGTCAGATGCTGCAGGAGCTGCCGCGGGACTTGGAAGCGGCCGCCCTCGGGGCCGCCCGGCCCACCCGGGCCGCGCCCGCCGCGGCGGAGCCGATCGAAGAAATCGCGCGGCGGGTGCGGTCCGCCGCGACGATCGCCCTGGAAGTGACCCTTCATCGCATCGAGGAACGCTTCGGGCGGAAGCTCCGCGAGCCGCGCGCGCTCTTCGGGCGGCAACCGCTGGAACTCGGGCGACGGGCTCTTCAGGAACTCGCGCTTACGCAGCGCGCGGAGCTCGTCGGCGAGGCGCCACGGCGCGACGGAGAGCAGATGCTCCGCTTCACCCGGATGGAGCACGCCGTCCTGCTCGAACTGATGCAACCGGTCGGAGGCGTAGCCGCGGATCGCCGCGCGCAGCTCGCGGAACGGGACGCCGCGCGCGTCGTCCGCGCCCGGCTGCTGGCGCAGCTCCTCGCGCGTCTCGGGCAGCAGGTGCAGGACGCGTTCCTCGAGGAAGCGCCGGCGTTCTTCCGGCGACATCCGGCGCAAGCGATCGGCTTCCGGCGGCGGTAGGCGACGCATCGCTTCGTCGCGCATCCGCGCGAGCGCGTGATGACGCTCGAGGAGCTCGGCCTGCTGATCCGGCGGCAACTGCTTCCAGCGGTCGAACCGCTCGCGCAGCCGCGCGCGCTCTTCGGGCGAGAGATGCTCCCAGCGCTGCTTGGGATCGAAGCCCTCGCGGCCGCGCGCGGGGTTCTGGACCGGCGGCGCCTCGGGAGCGGTTTCCTGCGCGCGCGACAGCGGAGCGAGCGCGAGCAATGAGAATGCGAGGGGAACGAGTCGTCGCTTCATCGCGGGATCTCCGACTGCGCGCCACCGGTCGAATTCGCGCCGTCGAACTCCGCCATCGCGGCGGCGAGGTCGGCCACCGCAACCGCGTCGAGCGCGTCGGCGTGCGCGTCGATCACGTCCCAATCGAGCAAGAGGTCCATGTGCGCGAGCAGCTCGTCGTCCACCGGGCCGGTCGGCTGCGGGCGCATCCGCGCCAGGCCGATGCCGAGCGCGAGCAGCGCCGCCGCGGCGACGATCCACGCCGGACGCAGCCGGCGGCTCGCACGGCGCGACGCGTCGTCCGCGCGAACCGCGGCGATCACGCGCGCGATCGACGCGTCCGACGAATCGAGCGCCGGCAGTTCGTCGAGCGCGCGATCGATGCGGATGCGCTCCTCGAGCGCGGCGGACAGCGCCGGGTCGCGATCGAGCTCGCGGCGCAGCTCCTTCGACAGATCGAGCGCGCTTCGCACCACGGGTTCGAGCGACATCCGCTCGCGGAACCGGTCAGCGTCCATCGTGAGCCTCCTCCCGGACTTCCTCGCGCAGGTACGGCAAGAGCATCTGCCGCAGGTTCTCCCGGGCGCGGAACAACAGCGACTTCACGGCTTCCACCGTCGTGTCGAGCGACTCCGCGATCGTCGTGTACTGCACGCCGCCCCACCGACTCATGATCAGCGCGGCGCGCTGTTGGTCCGGCAGACGTCCGATGCAGTCGCGGAGCTTCATCGACAATTCATCCTGCTCGAGCCGATCGAGCGGGTCTTCGGCGTCCGGATCGTTCACCGGCAGAGTGCGCAGATCGCCGTCGTGGCCCGCGGACGCGCGATCGAGGGAGATCGCGCGGCGCCGCTTGCCATAGTCCGCCGCGTTCGCGCAGAGATTGAAGATGATCCGGTAGAGCCACGTCTCGAACTTCGCTTTCACCTCGTAACCATCGCGCGCGCGGTACACGCGCACGAACACGTCCTGCGTCAGCTCCTCCGCGGTCGCCCGATTCCCGCAGTACCGGAACACGGCGTTCAACACCGTCCGGTGGTAGCGGCGCACGAGATCCGCGAACGCGTCGCCGTCGCCGGCACGCACCTTCAACATGAGGCGCGCG
This sequence comes from uncultured Phycisphaeraceae bacterium, assembly GCA_964493525.1. Classification (GTDB taxonomy): domain Bacteria; phylum Planctomycetota; class B15-G4; order B15-G4; family JADJEK01; genus CAZBOK01. The sequence goes on from CAZBOK010000301.1 coordinate 5,610, forward strand.
CCCTCGTCCTCGGGCGACGGTTCCGAATTTGGGGGCTGAGCCAACGGCGACATCAACCAGGCCTCGTCCGCGAGGTTGTGGACTGTTTCGCGACGCTCAGAGCCAGCGGAAGCGGTGCCACGGGCTCAGGATGAACCACGGTCGGCCGCGGAATCGATCGCGCGCGATCGGACCGAAGTAGCGGCTGTCACGGCTGTTCGCGCTGTTGTCGCCGAGCAGGAAGTAGGCGCCGGCGGGGATCTTCACCGATCGCGACGTTCTGAACCTGTGCGCCGAAGGCC
>CAZBOK010000302.1:0-5878 GCA_964493525.1 uncultured Phycisphaeraceae bacterium
GGATCTGCGCCTGCACCGTGACGTCGAGCGCGGTGGTCGGCTCGTCGGCGATCAGGAGCGCCGGGTTGCACGCGAGCGCCATCGCGATCATCACGCGCTGCCGCATGCCGCCGGACAACCGGTGCGGGTAGTCGTCGAGCCGCCGCTCCGCGTCGGGGATGCCGACGTCGCGGAACAGCTCGCACGCCCGCGCGCGCGCGGCCGCCGACGACGCGCGCTCGTGCAGCTCGATCGCCTCGACGACCTGCTCGCCGACGGTCAGCACCGGGTTCAGCGCCGTCATCGGCTCCTGGAAGATCATCGCCGCGCGCTTGCCGCGCACGCGCTGCAGCTCGCGCTCGGAAAGCTGCCGGAGATCCTGCCCGTCGAGCACGATGCGCCCGCCGGTGATCGCGAGCGGCGGGTCGAGCAGCCGCAGGAGCGCGTACGCCGTCACCGACTTCCCGCAGCCGGACTCGCCGACGAGCGCGAGCGTCTCGCCGCGCGCGATGGTGAACGACACGCCGGAGAGGATCGGCGCCGCGTCCGGGCCGGCGCCCGCGGAAACCGCGAGGTCGGCGACGTCGAGGAGCGGCGTGCCGTCGGTCGTCATCGCGTCGTCGCGGCTCCCACGGTTCTTGCCGCGTCGAGGCGCGGATCGAGCCGATCGCGCAGTCCCTCCGCCAGCACGTTCATCATGGTGACCGTGAAGAAGATGAGAAGTCCCGGCGCGAGGATCAGATGCAGCTCGCCGGTCTGACGGCCGGCGCGCAGGACCTGCCCCCACGACGCGACCTGCGCGTCGCCGAGGTCGAGGAACGCGAGCCCGGACTCGACCAGGATCGACGCGGCGACGCCGAACGCCGCGATCACCAAGACCGGCGCCAGCGCGTTCGGCAGCAGGTGGCGGAACATCACGCGCGACGCGGGGACGCCGAGAGCGCGCGCGGCGACCGCGTAGTCGCGCTCCCCGATCGACAGGAACTCGGCGCGCACGAGCCGCGCGGTGTCGGTCCACCCGGTGAGTCCGATGATCGCCATCAGATGGAAGACCGAGCGCTCGTCGGACAGCGCGACCAGCGCCATCACCAGGAGGAACGCGGGGAACGCGGCGAAGGTCTCGATCAGGCGCAGGACGACCGCTTCCACCCAGCCGCGCCGGAAGCCGGCGAGTGCGCCGAGCAAGACGCCGATCGCGATCGCGATCGAAGTCGACACCCAGCCGATCGTGAGCGAGATCCGCACGCCGTAGAGGAGCCGCGTGAACACGTCGCGCCCGGCCGGGTCGGTGCCGAGCCAGTGCTTGCCGGACGGGGGCTCCGAGACGCGCGTGACGTCGGTCGCGTTCGGCGCGAACGGGACCGGCGGGAAGATCGCGCGCGTCGCGCCGCCGTCCGACTCGATCCGCGCGAGTCGCCCCGACCAGTCGAGCGTCGGCTCCTTGTGCGCGCACGCGAGCGACGTGACGATCCCGGCGACGCACCACGCGGCGAAGGCAATGACGCGGGCGCGCGGCCGCGCGCGGCGCGTCGCGAACCACGCGATCAGGAACGCGGGCGCGACGACCAGGAGGCCGTTGAACGCGCGATCGACGACCGACTCGAAGTAGCGGGTGTCGAACAGCGCCGTGAACCACGGGAACGAGCGCCCGACGGGCAGCGCGCCGAAGCCGGTCGACGCGGACGCGGGCACGTCGGCGAAGAACGGCCGGTCGAGTGCGACGATCGGCGCCGCCACCGCGAGGCCCGCGAGCAGGACGATTGCCGCGCGCGCGACGCGCAGCTCGAAGCGAACGCCGCTCACGTCGCGCCTCCCGCGGCGGGCGACGTCGCGGCTCCGTCCAGCCGGATGCGCGGATCGGCGAGCGCGTAGGCGACGTCCGACACCAGGAACCCGACGAGCGTGAGCACGGCGCCGACCAAGGTCGTCGCGAGGATCGCGTTCAGGTCCTGCTCGGCGATCGAGCGGTAGATGTACGTCCCCATGCCGGGGATCTCGAACACGATCTCCACGATCACCGCGCCCGAGAACACCGCCGGCAGCACGTTGCCGAGCAGCGTCAGCACCGGCAGGAGCGCGTTGCGCAACGCGTGGCGCCACACCACGCGCGCGCGCGACGCGCCTTTCGCGCGCGCGGTGCGAACGTAGTCCGAGTCGAGCGCTTCGAGCATCGAGCCGCGCACGTAGCGCGAGAGCAGCGTGAAGCTGCCGTAGGTGAGGCAGACGACCGGCAGCGCGAGGTGCCACGCGACGTCGGCGGCGCGCTTCCACAGCGGCCAGCCGTCGGAGTCGAGCGTCGCGTACCCGCCGGTCGGGAACCAGCGGAACGGCTCGCCGACGGTGAGGAACCGCAGGAGCAACGTCGCCGCGAAGTAGACCGGCAGCGAATACAGGCAGAACAGGACGAGCGTCACGCCGCGCTCGGAGCGGGCGCCGCGGCGCGCCGCCGTGAAGACGCCGAGCGGGACGGCGAAGAGGTAGGCGAGCAGGATCGAGGTGAGCGACAAGCCGAGCGAGAACCGCAGGCGACCGAACAGCGTCGGGAGCACCGGTTCGCGGTCGACCGTCGACACGCCGAAGTCGAGGCGCGCGATGCGCGCGAGGTACGTCGCGAAGCGCGTCTCCCCGAACGTGATGCGCGCGCGCTCGAAGAACCCCGTTTCCGCGGGTTGCGACTGCGCCGCGCGCCACGCGCGCCACGCCTCGACGCGCGCCGCGCGCTCCTCGGCGGTGAGCGGCTTCTCGACCGCGAGGCGAACCCGGTCCGCGGCCGGCAACCGCGCCGCACGCGGCAGCACCGCCAGCGCCGCGTCGCGCAATCGATCGGGCGCGCCCGCGTCGAGCGCGACGTCGAGTGCGCCGGCGACCGCGAAGCGCTCGAGCTCGGCGACGTCGTCCTGCGCGCGCTGCGCGGCGATCGCGTCGGCGGCCTGCAGCTCGATCGAACGCTCGAGCGCCGCGCGCACGTCCGCGGGCGTGGTCCGCCAGCGCAGGTTCAGGAAGACCGGTTGATCGAACCCGAACAGCTCGCGGAAGGCGCGGACCTGATCGTGGAACCGCTGCCCCATCTCCGCCGATTCGGATGCCACCGGCACCGCCGGGACGAGGTTCGCGGCCGCGAACGTCGCGATCAGGACGAGGCAGAGCGTCGGGACGAAGGTCGCGAGCCGGCGCAGCAGGAAGCCCCGCATCGTGCTCGCCGTCACTCCGGAGCGAGGTACCAGTCGAAGGAGACGAGCTGCGGCCGCGCGATCGCATACTCGACGTTCTTCAACCGGTTCGTGTAGACGGACACGCGATCGCGCCGCAGGAAGAACGTGAACGGCTGGTCGCGCCAGAGGATCTGCTGGATCGCGAACGACAGCTTCCTGCGCTTCTGCGGGTCGAGGCATTCGCGATGCTGCTCGATCAGCGCGTCGCACTCGGGGTTCGAGTACCCGACGTAGTTCAGGCCGTCGGTCGCCTGGCTCGAGTGGAAGATCGGCAGGAAGTCGGTGTCCCACGCGAGGGCGAGGTTGCCGAGGAACGCGTCGAAGTCGCGCTCCTCGTAGACCTGCTTCGCGAGCGCGGTGTACGGCATCGCCACCAGGTTCATGTCGACGCCGATCCGCTTCAGGTCGTCGCGGTAGAGCGCGAGCGCGTTCGCGTACTCGGGGACGTCGGCGATGCTCTTGAAGGTGAACGCGAAGTCGCGCTTCCGCTCCGTGCCGTCCTTGTCCTTCACGAGCTTGTCGCGCACGCCGTCGCCGTCGCTGTCCTTCCAACCGGCTTCGTCGAGCAGGCGGCTCGCGGCATCGAGGTCGAACACGAGCGGCGCGAGGTTCGGGTCGTGGTCCGGGTTCGCGTGCCACACGTGGCTGTCGACGAGTGCGCCGAATCCCTGGAAGCACTCCTTCAGGAAGGCTTCGCGGTGGAACGCCGTCGCCATCGCTCGCCGCACCCGCACGTCGTCGAACGGCGGCTTGCGGTTGTTCCAGCCGAGGTAGGAGTACTCCATCTTCTCGTAGCGCTGCACGTCGAACTTCCCGCCGCCTTTGAAGTCGGAGCCGTCGGGCGCGTCGATCCAGTAGCGCTTCAACTGCGCCGCGCCGAGCACGGTGTGGTCGAGCTCGCCGGCCTTCAAGCGCAGCACCGTCTGCTCGGGATCGACGATGATCTGCCAGCGGATCTCGCGGATCGGCGGATGGCAGAGCGGGAAGTCGTCCTTGCGGCGCACCACGATCTCGACGTTCGGGTCGTAGCGCACGAACTCGTACGGGCCGTAGCCGCACACCAGCCGATACCACGGCGACTTGAGGGCGGCCGACAGCTCGGCGCCCGCGAGCTCGCGGCCGTCCTCCGAGCGTCCGTAGAGGAACTTGGCCAGGATCTCGTCGAAGCTGGTCGCGAGCGACAGCGCGCGCGACGTCGGACGCTCGAACGTCATGCGGTACGTGAAGCGATCGAGCAGCTCGATCTTCGAGCCGGCATACGCCGCGGCATAGCCGGCGGGGTCGAGCTCCGGGTCGAGGATCGCCGCGTGCGTGAACGCGACGTCCTCCGCCGTCAACTCGGGCGGGTTCTTCGCGAAGAGATCCACGAGCCACGCGTGCTTCGGATCGTCGCGATCGACGGCCGGGAACTGCCAGTGGATCCCGCTGCGCAGATGCACCGTCACGGACTTCGCGTCGTCGCTCGCCGACGCGTAGTCGGCCACGCCGGGCGCGTAGCGGTCGGGGTCGAGGCGCCAGCGCGGTGCGAAGTCGTGCATCACGTACACGAGCAGGCTGTCGACCGTGCCGCCGTCGTTCTGCAGGTAGACGTTCAGCGAGCGCACGCGGTCGCCCCACCAACGGCGCATCACCGATTGGTCGGGAGCATCCTTGGGCGGCCGATGGCGGCCCGGATCCGGCACGAGCGCGTTCTTGCCGAAGCGCGCCTCGAGCGCGGCGACCTCCGGTGCGACTGCGGCCGGCGATGCCGCCGCTGCGGCGCCGTTGCCGACCGCGGCGGCGACTTTCGGATCCTTCGCCGCATCGCCGCCGTCGCACGTCGTGAACAGCGCCAGCGTGGCGAGCAGCAGGATGCAGCCGATCGCGAGGAGCCGCGCGAACGTGGCGGGCGTCTTCACGGCTTCGGCACTCCGGCCGGCCAGAGGATCATCGTGAACGGTTCGGCGGCGAAGCGCTTGGTCGCGGCGTTCACCGCGTCGAGCGAGATCGTGGCGACGCGCTCGCGGTACTTCGCCTCCGCATCGAGCGGCCGGCCGAGCAGGATCGCGGAAGCGCGCGTGCGCGCGCGCGCCTCGAGCGTCTGCTGCGCCGAGGTGCGGTCGACGAGCAGCACGTTGCGCGCGACCGGCAGATCGGCGGCGACGAGCCCGGTGGTGCCGAGCTTCTGCGCCGACTCTTTCATCGCCGCGAGCACCTGGTTCGACTTGTCCGGCGCGCACTGCGCGATCGCGAAGAAGACGCCGGTCCCCGGCCACGAGCGGTGTTCTGCCTGGACGTAGTAGACGAGGTCGCTCGTGCCGCCGCGCAACTGGTCGAACAGCGGCCCGCTCGCGATCGATCGCCCGGACCAGAACGCGTCGATCAGGTCGAGCGCGGCGCGCGGCTCGTCGGCTTCGATGCCGACGCCGGGCCACGCGAGGAGGACCGTCGCCTGCGAGCGGTCGACGTCCACCGTCACCTGTCGGCCCTTGCCGTCCGGCCCGTTCAAGAGCGGCTCGACCGGCTTCGGCAGCTCGAGCGCCGCGCCGGCGGGAAGCGAGCCGAACGCGTCCTTCGCGGCCGAAGCGACCGTTGCGTCGTCGGAATCGACCGGCACGCCGGCGACGACCACGACGAGGTTCTTGCCGCACACCGCGGTCTTCGCGAACTCGCGCACCGCGGACTCGGGGAGGATCGCGAGCGAATCG
>CAZBOK010000303.1:0-5870 GCA_964493525.1 uncultured Phycisphaeraceae bacterium
GCGGAACACGCTGCGGTACGTGCTCTGCAACGCGCGCCGGCACGGCATCGCGTTCCGCGGCGTCGTCGATCCGTACTCGTCTGCTGGGTGGTTCCATCGCTGGCGTGGCGTCGACGCGATTGCATGTGCGTCACCCGTTGCCGCGGCGCGATCGTGGCAGCTCCGCGCTGCGGGCTGGCCCCACGGGCGTCTCGATCCGGCCGCTCAGTGCTTCTGCTTCTTCAACTCCTCGGTCAGCGCGGGCACGACCTCGAAGAGGTCGCCGACGATGCCGTAGGTCGCGAGCTTGAAGATCGGCGCTTCGGGATCCTTGTTGATCGCGACGATCACGCGCGAGGACGACATGCCGGCGAGGTGCTGGATCGCGCCGGAGATGCCGCACGCGATGTAGAGGCTGGGCGACACGGTCTTGCCGGTCTGACCGACCTGATCGCCGTGCGGGCGCCAGCCGGCGTCGACCGCCGCGCGCGACGCGCCGACCGCGCCGCCGATCACGCCCGCGAGCGTCTCGAGGATCGGATAGTTCTCCGGCCCTTTCATGCCCCGGCCGCCCGACACGATCACGTTCGCTTCGGTGAGCTCGATTTTCTTGCCGCCTTGCGGCTCGATCACCTGCTTCAGCACCGTGCGCGGGACGCGCGTGTTCGCGGGCGTGAACGCCGCGACCGGGGCGTCGCCGCCGCCGCTCTCGCGCGCGGTGAACACGTTGGGCCGCAACGTCGCGAGCGTGCGGTCGCCGAGCGCGCGCACGTTCCAGAACGCCTTGCCCGCATACACCGGACGGCGCGCTTCCACGCGACCGTCGACCGCGGACAGACCGACGCAGTCGGAGAAGAGCGGCGCTTTCAGGAGCGCCGACAGACGCGGCGCCGCGTCCTTGCCCGACGCGCTCGCGGCGAGCAGCACGAGCGCGGCATCCTTCTGCGTCGCGATCTCCGCCAACGTGCGCGCGACCGTGCACGCCGCGGGCTTCGCGTACGCATCGCCGAGGACCGTGAGGACTTCGTCGGCCCCGAACTTCCCGAGCCGCGCGAAGTCCGCCGACGGCGCGGGGGCGAACACCACCGCGACGACGCGCGCTCCGAGCGCGCCTTTCAGGCCGGCGGCGGCCGTGGTCGCTTCGAGCGCGGTACGCTTCAGTTGTCCGTCGCGGACTTCGGCGAAGACGACGATCGATCGGCTCACAGGACCTTCGCTTCCTCGCGCAGGAGGCGCGCAAGCTCGGAGACCGCGGCGACACCCTGACCGACGATGCGGCCCGGCGCGCGCGGAGCGGGCAACTCCATCTTCACCACTTCCGCGTTCGGCGCCGACGCGGCCGGAGCGACCTCCGTGATCTTCTTGCTCTTGGCCGCCATGATCCCCTTCAAGGACGCGTAGCGCGGCTCGTTCAGGCCCTTCTGCGCTGTCAACACGCACGGTAGCGGCGACTCGAAGACCTCGATCAGGCCTTCCGCCTCGCGATGGACCGTGAGCTTCTGGCCGTCGCACTCGACCTTGCAGACTTCCGACACCGCCGGCAGATCGAGCAGAGTCGCGACGACGAGGCCGACCTGCGAGTTGTCGTGGTCGACGGCCTGCTTGCCGAAGAAAATCACGTCGTGCGGGATCGACTTCAGCGCCTCGGCGAGCATCGTCGCGGTCGCGAGCGCGTCGCGGTTCGGTTGATCGTCCTTCACGTGCACCGCCTGGTCGGCGCCCATCGCGAGGCAGTGGCGCAACTCCTTCGTCGCCTCCGCGGGGCCGAGCGTGACGACGGTCACGGTGCCGCCGTGCTTCTCCTTCAGGCGGAGGCACTCCTCGACCGCGAACTCGTCATAGGGGTTCACGACCCACGACACGCCGTTCGCGTCGATCGAACGGCCGTCCGCGCCGACGCGCACTTGCGTCGCCGTGTCGGGAACGCGCTTGATGCAGGCCACCAGGTTCATGCGGCGATCCGGTTTGAGAAGGGGGAGCTGCGACTCCTCCGCTCGCGTTCCCGCGTGCGGGGAAAATGAGGGGGCAGTCTAGGGGGCCGCTCGGACGGAGTGAAGGGCCGCCGACGTGCCGCGCTCTAGGAGCGGGGCGTTGCGGTCGCGGGAGTGGCGGGGCCGAGCGTTCCCGAGCGCACCATGTCGAAGAGATGGCGCACGATCTCGCAGTCGAGCCGTCCGCACTCGCACTCTTCCTCGATCACGCTGATCGCCTTCGACGTCTCCATCGGGCTGCGATAGGAGCGGTGCGACGTGATCGCGTCCCAGTAGTCGGCGATGCGGACGATGCGCGCGTCGACGGGGATCTGGTTGCCGCGCAACCCGTCGGGGTAGCCGGAGCCGTCGAGGTTCTCGTGGTGCCAGCGGACCATCGGGACGATCGGCGTCAGGCAGCTGATGCAGGTGCACAGCTCGGCGCCGCGGCCGGGGTGGGTCCGCATGATCTCGACCTCGTCAGGCGTCAGCGGTCCAGGCTTGTCGAGGATGCAGTCGGGCACGCCGATCTTGCCGATGTCGTGCAGGCGCGCGCCGAGAGTGATGCGATCGACTTCCGCGGTCGAGAGCCCGAGCCGCTCGGCGATGCGGCCGGCGACGTGCGCGGTGCGGTCGGAGTGCTCGCGCGTGTACGAGCTCTTCATGTCGATCACCTGCGCCAGCGTGAGCATGAACTCCTTCAAGTGCTGCTCTTCGTGGCGGCTGCGCTCCTTGAGAAGCTCGAGCTCCATCGAGCGCCGCTGCAGGTACTGCTTCTCGTGGACGCGCCGGACGGTGTTCAGGACCTCCTCGAACCGGAACGGCTTCTTCAGGTAGTCGAACGCGCCGTTCTTCAGCGCCTGGATCGCGAACTCGAGCTCGAGGTGGCCGGTGATGACCGCGACGTCGACGTCGGGCAGGTGCTCGCGAACGTGCGCGAGGACGTCGAGCCCGGACAACTCCGGCATCGAGATGTCGGTGATGACGAGGGAGAACCGCTCTTGCGAGAGCTTCTCGATCGCCTCGACGCCGTTGCGCGCCTCGACGATGCGCGGCCACCCCGACTCGCGCAGGAAGGTCGCGAGCGAATGACGGATTGCGTCCTCGTCGTCGACGACGAGGATCTTGCGATCACCGGCGACCCGATCGTCGGCCATCTTCTGCCCCAGTGACTGCCCCGACGGACTTCATCGCGGGCGAACCATCCAACGCCGATGGGAGTATCGGCATCCGCAGCGCCGGAAGATTTGCCTGCCCCACCGAACTTCGTGGGGGAGAGAAGAACGACTCTGAGATCGTTTCGCAAGTGAAACGGCGGGGTCCCCGCCGTCGTGCGTCAGTCTCCGTCGAGGCGGAAGCGCTGACCGAGGTAGATGCGCCGCACCTCGGCGTCGTTCGCGAGGTCGCGCGGCTGTCCTTCGCGGAGGATGCGGCCCTCGTTGATGATGTAAGAGCGGTCGGTGGTCGCGAGCGTCGAGTGAACGTCGTGGTCGGTGAGGAGCACGCCGATGCCGCGATCCTTGAGCGAGACGAGGATCTCCCCGATCTCCTCCTTCGCCTTCGGATCGACGCCCGAGAACGGTTCGTCGAGGAGGATCAGCCGCGGATCGGTCGCGAGGGTCCGCGCGATTTCGAGGCGTCGGCTCTCGCCGCCCGACAGCGTCTCGGCGCGGCTCGCGCGCACGTGAGTGATCCCCAGCTCCTCGAGGAGGACGTCGGCGATCTCCTGGCGCTGGGACTTCGGATACCCGCGAGCTTCGAGCACCGCGATCACGTTCTCCGTGACCGTGAGCTGCCGGAACACCGAGCGCTCCTGCGAGAGGTACCCGATGCCGAGCCGCGCGCGCTTGAACATCGGCATGCGCGTGACGTCGGTGCCGTTGAAGAACACCGAGCCCTGCTCGGGCGTGATGAGTCCCACCGCCATGCGGAACGACGTCGTCTTGCCGGCGCCGTTCGGGCCGAGCAGCCCGACGATTTCCGCCGCGTCGACGTGGAACGACACGTCGTCGACGACCGTGCGGCTCCCGTAGACCTTCACGAGTCCGCGGACCTGCAGCAGCGCGGAGACGGCGCTCGCGTTCGCGGCTCCGGTCTCGGCGACGGCGGTCGGCGTGCGCGTGCTCAATGGATCAGCTTCCAGCGGAAGTGCGGGTAGATCGGCCAGAACACGGCGAGCGCCTTGCCGAGCAGGAGTCGACGGGGCACGAAATGGTACTCGGGCCCAGGAACGTCGCGGCCGAACGCGTCGGCGTTGCGCGGAAGGTGCCAGGTCTCGCCGAAGATGTCGGGGAAGTTGCGCGGATCCTTCAGGCCGTTCGAGATGTCGCGCACCACGGTGCGGCCGTCCGGGAGCTTCACCTCGTTCACGTGCCACATCCGGCCGTCGCTCGAGTTCTGCGTGTTGTCGCCCATCGCGAACAACGAGTCGGCCGGGACGTCGAAGATCGGGCGGTCGGTGCTGCCGCCGCCGGACGTGTAGTGGATGTCGCGCTGCACGACGAGCTTCTCGACGCGGGCGCCGCCGCCGCGGACCTCGAATTCGATCGCGTTGTCGGAGATCGGGAGGTTCTCGCTGAGCTGGTAGGGGAAATCGAGCACGACGTCGCCGTCGACCTCGAGCACGAGCTCGCGATCGACGTGGAAGAACGCGACGCGGCGACTCGCGCCGGCGGAGAGCACGACGTCCTTCGTCTCCGCCACGATGGTCGACTGCGCGCCCGGCGCGGGATTCAGCCCGTCGCCTTCACCGGCCGGACGCCCCGATTCGATGCGCGCGCCGCCGCCGACCGTGAACACGGCGCGATGCTCGAGCGAGTTCGCGAAGAACGAGATGCGCACTTCGCGGCATCCGGTCTCGGGCGCGATCGACGCGCGCAGCGCGAAGTCGCCGACGCGTTCGCTGCCGCCGCGCGGGACCCGGCTGGGATCCGGGATCCCCCAGCTCGGGTCGTACCCGTCCAGGTACCCGTCGAGGATCGTCGCGCCACCGCCGTAGCGGAACTTGGTGTCGCCGGCGAGCGCGACGCCGTCGGCATCCGCGCGCGCCGAACCCGCGAGCGTCTGGAAGGAGTTCTGGAACGATTCGGCGTCGCGGCCCGACGGGTACAGCGTCTTCAGGACCGAGTCGCGCACGCTGCGCGGCTTGCGCGCGATCTGGAACGGTCCGTACTCGCCGTTCTCCCCCTTGGTCGCGGTCCAGATGTCGCCGTTCCACACCATGACGCGCTCGCCCGGGAGGCCGACCAGGCGCTTGATGTAGTTCTGGCTGCGGTTCAGCGGGTACTTGAACACGATCACGTCGAAGCGCTTCGGATCGTCGACGAGGTAGGCGAACTTGTTCACCAGCACGCGGTCGAAGATGCCGCTCTCCTCGTTGCCGATGATCGTCGGCTGCATCGAGCCGGTCGGGATCTTGTAGGCCTCGATCAGGAAGTGCTTGAGCACGAGCGCCATCACCACGGCGATCGCGAGGCACTCGATGTTCTCCGCGACCACGCGGCCGCGCCCGCTGCCGACGAGGTGGCCCATCCACGCGAACAGCAGGACCGCGGCGTAGCGTCCCCAGATCCACAACGGCGTCTCGAGATCCTCGGGCGCGAGGAAGCGCGAGATCGTGAAGAGGATCGCGATCGCGATCGCGGCGGCGCCGATCGTGTAACGCAGTGGATCCCCCGCCGGCGGCGGAGGCGCGGGCGTGGACTGGCGAGGGTCGCGAGTCTCCAACTGCGTCATGGTCGCGGGTCGAGGATAGCGGCCACGAAAACGCTCACCGCTCCGAATTCCGCTGCACGCCGAGCACCGAGAGGAACGCCTTCTGGGGGATCTCGACGTTCCCGACCATCTTCATGCGGCGCTTGCCCTCTTTCTGCTTCTCGAGGAGCTTGCGCTTGCGCGTGATGTCGCCGCCGTAGCACTTCG
>CAZBOK010000304.1:0-5868 GCA_964493525.1 uncultured Phycisphaeraceae bacterium
GTTCCGCGGCAGGGCGGATGTCGATCTCGAGGTGAAGGACATCCGCCGCGGGTGAGTTCGCCGCGCGAGTGCTCGCGCGAGTTCCCGGGCCGGATCCCGAGGAGGTTCCCCGTTCGGTGGTCGCGTCCCGTTCCTGTGGAAGGATCCCGTTCCAGTTCCCGTTCGTGGGCCCGGACCGGATGGGAGGTCGCCTCGATGCCGAAGTTCTTCGCTCGCTGCTCGCGGTTCTTCGCGCGGCAGTTCGAAGGAACCGCGCCGACGCCGGCGCAGCGCGGGTTCGACGTCGTGTTCGGGATCATCGGGCCGATCTTCTGTCTCGCGTTCGATCCGTTCGTGTTCCGCCCCGGACTCCTCTCCGAGCCGATGTTCGACGGGTTCGTCGGGGCCGTGTTCGGGTGCGGCGGACTCGCGATGTGCGCGTTCATCGCCTGGATGGTCCTCCCGATCGCCTCCGCGCGCCGCACGGTCGGTTTCCTCGCGGGGTTGATGTTCGCCGGCGCGCTGCTCGCGACCGTGATCGGCCTGGCGCTCCTGCCGTTCTCGGTGATCGGATTGATGGTGGTGATCGGAATGCTCGGGTTCACCCCGTTCGTTTCCGCGTTCGTCTATTCGCGCACTGCCGTCCGGGCGTGTCGCGCCTCCCGGTCGACGCCGTTCGTCCTCGCCGGAGCCGCGCTCGGGCTACTCGGGCCGACTCTGTTCCAGGTCTACGTGAATCGCGCCGTCGAGCGCGCGCTCACGGAGCTCGCATCGCCGGATGCGCCGCGCGCCGCGGCGGGCGCGGAAGTCCTGCATCGCTACCGCGGTCTGGTCTCGTATGCGGCCGCGCGCAACGCGAGCGCCGCGTTCGGCGACGATTCCGCCGCGCGCGAAGAGTTCGCGCGGAGATTCCAGGCCGCGACGGGCCGGCCGCTCGTGATCGAATTCGACTGACGCGCGCGACGCTCCGCGCACCTTCCCGCCCCCAGTTCCTTCGCTTCGAGGATGCAGCTCGCGCTCGTCTCGGACGGCGGCGGTACGGCGCTCTTTTCCTATGCTCCTCCGACTGGAGAGAGCGATGCCGCCGGAGACCGCGAGCGAACTGCTTCGTCGCTACCTCGAAGGCAAGGAGCGCGGCGAGACGATCTCGTTCGAGCGATTCTGCGCGGCCCACCCGGACCACGCGGCGGAGCTTCGCACGCTCCTCGCGAGCGCGTCGGCGGAGGATCTCGACGTCGGCGTGACGCTCGACGCGAGCGCGCCGGGAGTCGCCGGGGCCACCGAGTCCGCGCTCGTCGAGAGCCTGCGTTCCTGCGCACCGATTTCCGCGCGCTACCGACCGAAAGGCGAGATCGCGACCGGCGGGATGGGAGTCATCCTCCGGGTCTGGGATCAGCACCTCCGCCGCCACCTGGCGATGAAAGTGCTGCTCGAGGAGGTGAAGCAGCAGCCCGCACGCCAGTCGCGCTTCCTCGAGGAGGCGCAGGTCACCGGCCAGCTCGAACATCCGGGAATCGTGCCGGTGCATGAGCTCGGCATCGACGAGCGCGGTCGCTGTTTCTTCACGATGAAGCTCGTGAACGGGATCACGCTCGCGGACGTGTTCGAGAAGGCGGGTGTCGGCGCCGACGGATGGAATCGCACGCGCGTCCTCTCGGTCATCCTGCGCGTGTGTGAGGCGATGGAGTTCGCGCACGCGAAGGGGGTGATCCATCGAGACCTGAAGCCGTCGAACGTGATGGTCGGGAAGTTCGGCGAGACCTACGTGATGGACTGGGGCCTCGCGCGCGTGCTCGGCCGGAGCGATTCGAAGAACGTGCGGATCGCTCCCGATCAGACCGTGAGCGAAGTCCGCACCGACCGGCGCGAAGGTTCGAGCGCGACTTCGGGATCCCCGCTGATGACGATGGACGGCGACGTCGTCGGGACGCCGTGTTACATGGCGCCGGAGCAGGCGCAGGGCGACCTCGAGCGCGTCGGCGTGCAGAGCGACGTCTACGCCATCGGCGCGATGCTCTACCACCTTCTCACCGGACGGATGCCGTTCGTCGAGCCGGGCACGCATCCGTCGGCGCACGCGATCCTCGCGATGGTGCTGCACGCGCCGCCGGCGCCGATTCACGCGTTCACGAAGGACGTGCCGGTCGAGCTGGAAGCGATCGTCGACAAGGCGATGGCGCGCTCGCTCACCGCGCGGTACCGGTCGATGACGGAGCTGGCGCACGACCTGCGCGCGTTCCTCGAGCGTCGTGTCGTCAAGGCCTACGAGACCGGCGCTCTCGCCGAGATGAGAAAGTGGGTCGTGCGCAACCGCGGCCTCGCCGCGGCGGCGGCGGTCGCGATCCTGACGGCGGTCGTCGGCTTCGTCGTGGTGTCGGTGACGAACGTGGCGCTCCGCGAGGCGAACGCGGAGGCGAAGCGGGCGCGCGACGCCGAGTCGGCGCGCGCCGCCGAAGCTGCAGCGCGCAAGCGCGAGTTCGACCAGCTCGCGGGCGTCGTCCTGTTGAAGGATGCGCTGGCCGCCGAGGAGTCGCTCTACCCCGCGTGGCCAGAGCAGGTGCGCGCGATGGAGCATTGGCTCGCGAACGACGCCCGCAAGCTCGCGGAGCTGGTGCCGGCGCTCGCGATGACGATCGCCGACCTCGAATCCCGTGCGCTGCCGGACCCGACGAACGACGGCACGGGTCGACCCGTGAGCAAGATCTCCGCTGCGGGATCGCGCTCGTTCCGGTTCGCGAAGGACGAGGACCGCTTCCTCCACGGCACGCTGTCGACGCTCTCCGCGGACATCGCGTCCTTCCAGTCCGACGTGAAGTCGGGAGTCGAGCGGCGGCTCGCCTGGGCGCGCCGGATCGGCGACCTGACGCTGCATCATCCGAATGCGCGCGTGTCGTGGGATGTCGCGCGCGCGGCGATCGCGCGAGCGGACGGCGTGTCCGCTTCGACGCTCTACGCCGCGACGCCGATCGACCTGAATCCGCAGTGGGGCCTCGTGCCGCTCGGGATGAACCCGGCGACGAAGCTCTGGGAGTTCTACGACCTGCGCTCGGCGTGCGACCTCGTCGCGGGCGAGGACCCCGCGACCATCGAGATCCCGACCCACGACGAGGACGGCTCGATCGACGTCGGGGTGAAGACCGGGATCGTGTTCGTCCTGATCCCGGGCGGTACGTCCTGGCACGGCGCGCAGAGCGAAGACCCGTCGAAGCCGAACTTCGATTCGAACGCTCCGGACGACACCCGGCTGCAGAGCGTGGCGCTCGCGCCGTTCTTCATCGCGCGGCACGAGATGACGCGCTCGCAGTGGAAGCGACTCACGGATGGCGGAACGCCGAGCACGAACGCGATCGGCGGGAAATACCCGGGCGACTCGAACGGCATCACCTGGACCTGTCCCGTCGAGTCGGTGTCGTGGTTCGACTGCGAGCGGTGGCTGCCCCGCCACGGCCTCGATCTCCCGACGGAGGCACAGTGGGAGTGCGCCGCGCGCGGCGGGACGATCACTCCGTGGTGGACCGGCGCGGAGGCGTCCTCGCTCGCCGGCGCCGCGAACGTGCTGGACCAGAAGGCGGCGCACAACGTCCCCGAATGGGGTCGGCCGATCGGCGAGTTCGACGACGGGTTCGTGGGGATCGCGCCGGTCGGGTCCTTCCGCGCGAATCCG
The DNA here is from genome assembly GCA_964493525.1 of uncultured Phycisphaeraceae bacterium. GTDB lineage: Bacteria > Planctomycetota > B15-G4 > B15-G4 > JADJEK01 > CAZBOK01. Next base: position 3,644 of record CAZBOK010000304.1, read on the forward strand.
TTCGGCCTGTTCGACACCGCGGGCAACGCGTGGGAATGGTGCGCCGACGCGTACTCGGTCGAATATGCCGCGCCGCGAGCCGGCGACGGCCTGCGCAGCCCGGATCCGGGGGCGGCGGTGTTCCGCGTGAATCGCGGCGGTGGCTTCAGCAACGACGCCGGCGCGGCGCGCTCCGCGAACCGGTACCGAAACAACCCGTCCGTGCGCGCGTTCGTCGGCGGCGTGCGCGCGGCACGCGCGGTCCGTTGATCGAGCGCCGCGAAGAACGACGAGCGGCGGCTCAGCCCGCCTCGTGCGCCCAGACCTTCACCTCGGTCTCGAGCTTCACGCCCTGCGTCTCGAACACCGCCTGCTTCATCTTCTCGATCAGCGCCATCACGTCTTTGAACTTGGCCTGACCGCGGTTCACGATGAAGTTCGCGTGCTTCTCGGACACCACCGCGTCGCCGACGCGCATCCCCTTCACTCCGGCTGCCTCGAGCACCTTTCCCGCGGAGCCGCCCTGTTCCGCCGGCGGGTTCTTGAAGATGCAACCAGCGCTCTTCTCGGTGAGCGGCTGCGCGGCGCTCTTCTCCTTCAGGATCGTCTTGGTCGCCTCCTGCACCGCCTTCGCGTCGCCCGGTTTCAGCTCGACCACCGTCTCGAGCACGACGCAATCGCCGAAGATCGAGTGGCGATAGGCGAACGTCTTGTCGTCGGCGGCGATCTCCTGCTCCGCGCCGTCTTGCGCCAGGAAGCGAACGCGTCGCGCGATCGACGAGAACCAGCCGTGACGCCCGCCCGCGTTCATCACCGTCGCGCCGCCGATCGTGCCGGGGATGCCGACCATGCACTCGGCGCCGGTCAGGCTCATTTCGCGGCACTTCACGACGAAGCCGGGGATCGAGACTCCCGCGCCGAGGCGCAGCACGGTGGTCCCCTCTCCTTCGCGCACGATGCGCGACACGGCTTTCGTGAGCACCACCACTTCGTCGAGGCCGCGGTCGTCGATCATCACGTTCGCGCCGCCGCCGAGCACGCGGAACGGATGCCCTTCCTTCTTCAGCACCTGGATCGCCGCGGCGAACTCCGCGACGTCGCGCGGCTCGACGAGGATCGGCACGCGGCCGCCCATGCCGAAGGTCGTGAGGTCGTGCAGCGGCGCGTCAACGCGCGCCGGACAAGGCAGCTTGAAGTTCGCCACGGATCCCATCGATGTCACCCGCTCCGAGCAGCACGATCGCATCGCCCGTCTTCCGCTCTTCGAGGATCGCGGGCGTGACCGACGCGAGGGCGCCAACATACCGCGCGCTCCCGCCGGAGCGCTCGACCGCCGCGACGACGTCGCGCGCGGAGATCGCGCGGGCGTCGGTCGCAGAATCGCGCGTCACGAAGATGTCCGGCAGGAGCACGCGATCGAAGCGCGCGAGCGACCGCACGAAGTCGTCGAACAGTTGCCGGGTGCGGCTGGCCTGATGCGCCTGGAACGCGACCAGCAGGCGTCGCCCCGGATACCGCGCGCGCAGCGCGTCGTGCACCGCGGCGATCTCCGTCGGATGGTGGCCGTAGTCCGAGATCAAGGTCACGTCGCCGTCCCACACGACTTCGCAGCGACGCCGCACGCCGGTGAACGATCGCAGCGCGCGCTCGATGTCGCGCGGCGCGACGCCCGCTTCCGCGAGCGCAGCCGCGGCGAGGAGCCCGTCCTCCGCGAAGTGGCGGCCCGGGATCGCGAGGCGGACGGAGTCGATCTCGACGCGGCCGGCGACGCGGAACCGCGCGAGGCCGCGGTCCATTTCGAGGTCGACGCCGCGCACGTCGCACTCGGGGTCGAACCCCGCCGTCACGACGCGCCCGCGCACGCGCGCCAGATCGCCGAGCGTCGCGCGCGCGGCGGGCGACAGGATCAACGCGCCGTCCTCGGGAGTGCGCTCCGCGAACGCGCGGAAGGCGTCCAGGAGCCGCGCGAACGTGCCGTACCAGTCGAGGTGGTCGGCCTCGGTGTTGGTGATCACGCCGATCGCGAACGGCAGGTCGAGGAAGCTGCCGGCGTACTCGCACGCCTCCGCGACGAAGTGCGCGCCGCCGCCGTCGCCGCCCGAGCCGTTCAACTGGGGCACTTCGCCGCCGACGACGAACCCGGGCGCGAATCCGGCTTCGCGCAGTCCGTGCGCGATCCACGCGGTCGTCGTCGTCTTGCCGTGGCTGCCGGCGACTGCGATGCCGCGGCGCTCGCGCATCCGGCG
>CAZBOK010000305.1:0-5852 GCA_964493525.1 uncultured Phycisphaeraceae bacterium
CGGCGAGGTGCGCGACACGCAAGGGAGCGCGACGTTCACGCAGACCGACGAGAGCGGTCGGTTCACGGTCGACCCGGTCATGGCGGCGAAGCTGACGGTGCAGGTGTCGCACGACGACTACGCGCCGAGCGGTTCGGTCGAAGCGACGGTGCCGCCGCGCGGAGCCGCGCCCGAGCTGCGGATCGTGCTGCATCACGGCGAAAACGTGAGCGGCATCCTCGATCTCCCGCCGGATGTCGACGCGGGAACGCTGATGGTCTGGTGCGTGCGCGACGGACCGGGCAACGAGTTCAACGCGAACGCGGACTTCGACGCCAAGACCCGCAGGTTCACCGCGAAGAACCTCGCTCAGGGGAAGTACCAACTGAACTTCTGGCGTCAGGACGCGCGGGAGATGCTCGAGTCGATCCCGTTCGAGGTCCCGCCCGGCGGATTCACCGATCGGCGCTTCGAGGTGAAGCGAGCCGCGCGCGTCACGCTCCCGCAGACCGACGGCGAAGGCGGCTGAAGGAACTCTCGGCGCTCGACGCGCGTTGCCCGCGTCCTGTAGAGTTCGACCCTCTCGCGGGACGGGCACCCGGGAGTGCTGTCCGATGTCGCGCGCATCCCTCGCGAGCATCGTCGCCTTGCTCTTGCTCGGCGGCGTCTCCTGGTACCTCCTTCGATCCGACGGCCCCGACGGGTCGGTCACGGTCGGCTCCTCCGCGACGGACGCCGCGCCGCGTGCGCCCGACGTCGCGCCCATCGCGGCGCTGCCGGCGGCCGCGCGCTCGGCGATCGAGTCGGCGCCGACTGCTCCGGGTGCGCCGCCCGAGTCGTACACGTCGTCGCTCGCGAAGATCGTCGGACGCGTCGTCGACCACGAGCACGTGCCGAAGTCCGGCATGCCGCTCGAGCTCCTCGGCGGCAACCTGTTCGATCTGCTCCCGTCGCAGGAGTCGTTCTTCTCCGACCTCCCGCTCGAGCCGAAGCTCGTCGCCGGCACGGCGCGCACCGACGACGCCGGCCGCTTCGAGTTCACGGCGGTCGACCCGAACGGGATGTTCGCGGTGCAGATCGACCCGGACGGACCGCACGACTGCTGGCGCTTGATCGAGAGCACGCCCGAGCCGGGCCAGACGCTCGACGTCGGCGACCTCGTGCTCAATCCGTTCGCGATCCTGAAAGGCCGCGTCGTCGACCGCTCGGGACATCCGATCGCTGGCGCGCTCGTGCGCGCTTCGGAGATCCCGCACGAAGCGTTCACGTTCGGACTCGGCAAGGCGTGCCGCGGCTGCGCGGTCGGCGGAATGCTGCCGGAGGAGGCGGCGCCGGGCCGTCCGAAGGATCAATGGCTCGTGCTGCAGGCGCCGCCGTGGATCATGGCGCTGCTCGACCGACTGCCGTACTCCACGACGAAGTCGGCGGACGACGGCACGTTCCGGCTCGAAGGCGTTCCGCTCGGCAGCATCACGGTGGTGGTCGACGCGCCCGACACGATCGAGCTGGTGCGCGGTCCGGTGAACACGCGCGCGGGCGGCGAGAAGGACCTCGGCGATCTGAAGCTCGACGCAGGCGAGGAGCTGATCGGCACCGTCGTCACGACGGTCGACGGCAAGGACCAGCCGGTCGCCGACGCGGACGTCATGGTCGGCGAGGTGATCCCGTTCTGGCCGGCGGCGTTGTTCCTGCCGAAGGGCAAGACGGCGGCGGACGGATCGTTCACGGTGCGCGGCCTCACGAGCGCGAAGCACACGGTCGCCGTGCGTGGCCCGCATGCGAGCCAGTGGAAGCTCGCGCTCGACGTGTACCCCGGAGCCGACGAGCCGGTGATCCGCCTCGCGGAATCGGTGTCGCTGACGGTGCGCACGCTGGACGACGCGGGCCAACCGCTCGCGCACCCCGATCTCCTGGTGACCGAGGACCCCGGCTTCGGACCGAGTCCGATGCTGGTGCCGCCGGTGCCGCTGCAGGCGCGCACCCACGCGCGCGACGACGGATCGACGCTCGTCGATGGGCTCTCGCCCGGCAAGTACCACGTGATGGCGCGCAAGAAAGGGTTCGCGGTCGCGAAAGCGTCTGCCGATCTCACCGCCGGCGCGGCGACGGTCGAGATCCGGCTCGTGAAGGAGCTGGAGGGCCGCGTGCAGGTGGTCTCCGCCGCGACCAAGAAGCCGCTCGAGTACGCGCTCGTCTCCGTGTTCGGCTCGCCGACCGGAAAGGACGGCAAGGACGAGGACGATCCGTTCAAGGTGTTGATGCCGATCGTGACGCGGCGCACCGACAAGAACGGCGTCGCGTTCCTTCCCGGGCTCACCGAGGCGAAGTACACCGCGCGCGCGTTCCATCCGCTCTACGCGACCGGCGACGTGGAACTGGTCGTGCCGGGACCGCCGGTGATAGTGCAGCTGGAAGGCGGCGGCGCGGTGTCGGGGCGCGTGACGCGAGCCGGGCAGCCGATCGACGAGACGCGCTTCGTCGTCGCGATGCCGAAGAACGCGGGCGACGAGATGGGGCTGCCGCGCTTCACGACGACCGCGGCGGACGGCAGCTACAAGATCGGTCACCTGAAGGCGGGCGACTACGGAGTGTTCGTCACCAAGCGGCCGAACTCGGGCGGGCTCGACTTCGGCCCCGGCGGCGGCGCGAACATCATGTTCGCGTCGGCGGGCGACGTCCGCACGGCGCCGGATTCGGAGGAAGCGGCGCAGCAGGACGGCACGAAGAAGTCGGGCGGCGTGACGGTCAGCTCGGGATCGCCCGGGCACGGCGCCGGCAACGACGCCGCCGAGGCGAAAGGCGAAACCGTCGTGCGCGAGGGCCAGGAATCGCACCTCGACCTCGATCTCGCGCGCCTCGGAGACGAAGGGCCGAAGGCGCACCTCGTCGGCCGCGTGATGTTGAACCGCGCGCCGGGGGTGAAGCTCGCCGTCCGCGTGGCGGAGCAGGGCGGGGCCGGTCGCGAGAAGGCGACCGAGACCCGCGAGAACGGCACCTACGACTTCGGCGAAGTGCCCGCGGGCGAGATCGTCGTCAGCGTCGCGACGACGTCGCCGCCGCGCACGATCGCCGTCCGCAAGTTGACGCTGCAGCCGGGCGACACCGGCCAGGCGGACTTCGACGTGAAGACCGGAAGGGTCGAGGGCCACGTGCGCGCCGCGCGCGACGGCAGCCCGGTCGCGGAAGCGCGCGTCTTGCTGCTCGAAACCGATGACGAGACGGCCGACCACCTCGGCGTCAACCTCGACAGCGCGACCGGCGACGACGGCAACTACTGGTTCGACCTCGTGCCGGGCGGCCACTACCTCGTGACGGTGCAGCGCGCGGGGTTCGCGGGAACTTCCGTCGGGCCGATCGAGGTGCGCGACAACGGCGTGCCGGTGCGCGCCGACGTGAAGCTGATCAGCTCCGTCTCGGTGAGCGGGACGGTCGAGTTGCCGACCGATGCGGGAGCGGCGCCCTACCTCTTCGTGCAGTTCGAGAACGAGGACAAGAAAGCCGGCTTCGACCTCGGCGGCTTCACGTTCGTCGACCCGGCCACGCGCCGCTTCGAGCTGCCGAACGTCGCGCCCGGCAACTATCGCGTCCGTGTCCACGGCGCGCAGCACGAGCTCGAGCCGGTGAAGCTCGAGGTGCCGAACGACGGCCTCGCGAGCGTCGCGCTGCACCCGCAGCTCGCGAAGCCGCGGCCGCCGGAAGACCTCGACAAGATCGGCAAGCACGCCGACAAGGACGGCGGGGGGAATTGATCGAGCCCGCGCTCGCGCGCGATTCCGGCGGTCGATCCCGCTTCTAGGATGCGGCGCGTGCTCGCCGACGCGGAACGCATCCTCGAGGAGACCAGCCGCACGTTCGCGCTGCCGATCCGTCGGCTGCCGCGGCCGCTCAAGGAGGCCGTCGCATCCGGCTACCTCTGCATGCGTGCGATCGACGAGGTGGAGGATCACGCCTCGCTCGCGCCGGCGGTGAAGTCGCGGATCCTGCGCGCGATCGCGGCGCGCATCGAGAGCGCGGCCGGTTCGACCGGCGTCGCGGGCGCGGCCGCCGCGATCGACTTCGACGCCGCGTTCGCGGAGTGCGGGGACGCGCTGCCGGAAGTCACGCGGAGACTCGCCGAGTGGTGCGCGCTCGCACCGGCGCCGATCCGCGGCCGCGTGCTCGAGTCGGTTGCCGCGATGGCGGGCCGCATGGCCGGCTGGGTCGACGCGGGGTTCGTCATCGCCGACGAATCCGACCTCGACCGCTACACGTTCGCCGTCGCCGGCGCCGTCGGTCTGCTCCTGTGCGACCTCTGGGCGTGGCACTGCGCGCTGCAGACCAATCGCACCGATGCGGTCGGTTTCGGCCGCGGCCTGCAGGCGGTGAACATCCTGCGCAACCGCGCGGACGACCTCTCGCACGGCGTCGACTTCTTCCCGCGCGGCTGGTCGGTGGCCGACGTGCATCGGTACGCGCGCAAGAACATCTCGATCGCGGAGCGTTACGCGGCGTCGCTCCCCGCCGGACCGATTCGCGAGTTCTGCGCGATCCCGCTCCTGCTCGCGAGCGCGACGCTCGACGCGCTCGCCGCCGGCCGCGAGAAGCTCACTCGCGAGGAGGTCCTGCGTCTGGTGGAGACTGGGATCCGGAGCTGACGTCCCGCGCGCGTTCGGCGCGCAGCTTCGCGAACCACTCGATGCGCTTCTTCATCTCGCGCTCGAAGCCGCGCTCGACGGGCCGATAGAACGACGCGCGCGCCATCCCATCGGGGAAGTAGTGCTGCCCGGAGAACGCGTCCGCGGCGTCGTGGTCGTACGCGTAGCCCTTGCCGTACCCGAGCCCCTTCATCAACTGCGTCGGCGCGTTGCGGATCGCGAGCGGCGGAGGGAGCGAGCCGCTCTCCTTCGCCGCGTCGCGCGCCGCTCCGAGCGCGACGTACGACGCGTTCGATTTCGGCGCGAGCGCGAGATACAGCACCGCCTCGGCGAGGGCGAGGTCGCCTTCGGGAGATCCGAGCCGCTCGTAGGTTTGCCACGCGGCGAGCGCGATCGCCCCGGCCTGCGGATCGGCGAGCCCGACGTCCTCCCAAGCGAAGCGCAGGATGCGGCGCGCGAGGTAGTGGGCATCCTCGCCGCCCTCGAGCATGCGCGCGAACCAGTAGAGCGCCGCGTCCGGATCGGAGCCGCGCATCGACTTGTGGAGCGCGCTGATCAGGTCGTAGTGCTGCTCGCGCGACTTGTCGTACACCGGCGCGCGGCGCTGCACGATCTTGCTGAGCGCGACGGGATCGAGCGGCGCGGCAGCCGCGGTCGCCGTCGCGAAGATCTCTTCGACGAGGTTCAGGAGGTGGCGTCCGTCGCCATCGGCGAGCGCGATCAGTGCATCGCGCGCGGCGGCATCGAGCGGCAGCGACTTGCCGAGGTGCGCTTCGGCGCGCGCGATCATCGCGCCGAGCGCGGCGGCATCGAGCCGACGCAGGACCATCACGCGTGCGCGCGACAGCAGCGCCGCGTTCAGCTCGAACGAAGGGTTCTCCGTCGTCGCGCCGACCAGAATCACCGTGCCGTCCTCGACCCAGGGCAGGAAGCCGTCCTGTTGCGCGCGGTTGAAGCGATGCACCTCGTCGACGAAGAGCAGCGTCCCGCGTCCCATCGCGCGGCGCTCCTTCGCGCGTTCGAACACCTTGCGCAGCTCGGCGACTCCCGAGAACACCGCGGACAACGGTTCGAACTCGAGGTCGCATGCGTCCGCGAGGAGCCGCGCGATCGTCGTCTTGCCCGTGCCGGGCGGACCCCAGAGGATCAAGGACGACAAGCGGTGCTGCGCGACCATCCGCCCGAGCGGCGCGTCGGGGCCGAGCAGGTGGTCCTGGCCGACGACCTCGGCGAGGGAGG
>CAZBOK010000306.1:0-1449 GCA_964493525.1 uncultured Phycisphaeraceae bacterium
ACGACGACCTCTACCTGCCGAACCACGTCGAGACCGTGCGCGCCGCGCTCGCGGGCCTTTCGGATGATCGAGTCACTCCGGCGCGAAGACTCGCGCGTGCGGTTCTTCGATCATCCGAAAGGCCCGCGGCTCGGCGAGCACTACCGCCACGCGGCGCTCGCGGAAGCGCGCGGCGCGATCGTCACCTACCTCGGCGACGACGACCTCTACCTGCCGAACCACGTCGAGACCGTGCGCGCCGCGCTCGCGGGTGCCGACTTCGCCGCGGCGTTCAACCTCGTCGTGCCGCCCGATGGACCGGTGCGGATCAAGCCGTCGATCGACGTCACGCGCGAGGACGCGCACGCGCACATGCTCGCCCATCCCGACGACGGCATCGGACTCTCGCGGATCTCGCACACGCTCGCGGCCTATCGCCGCCTGCCGCACGGCTGGCGCACGACGCCCGCGGGATTGATGACGGATCGATACATGGTCGCGCAGTTCTTCGAGCAGCCGTGGCTGCGCGCGGTGAACGTCGACGCGCCGACGGTGATCCGCTTCCCGAGCCGCCCGCGCGCGGATTGGTCGCTCGATCGCCGCGCGGCGGAGACGTCGGCGATGCTCGAGCGGCTGCGCGACCCGGCGTGGCGCGCGGCGCTCGCCGAGAAGGTGCGCCGCCGTCAGGAGCGCGATCGCTCGCGATAGACCGCGAGCATCGCCGCGAACGGCTGCGCGTCGCGGTCGCACTCGGAGAGGACGAGCGTCGATCGCACGAACGCCGGCCACGGGATGCCGAGCGCGGGGTCGTCGAACCGGCAGCGCACTTCGTCCAGCGGATCGAACGCCCGCGACGTGCCGAGCAGGAGGAGCCCCGGCTCCGGCGAGAACAGCCCGTGCGCGACGCCGTGCGGGATCGTCCAGATCGCCGGCGCGCTCGCCGACAGCTCGACGCACGCCGCGCGACGATGCGTCGGCGAATCGTCGCGCAGGTCGGCGAGCCCGAGCCACGTGCGCCCCGAGAGCGGAACGACGAAGTCGTCGTGGAGCGGATGCACGTGCACGCCGCGCATCACGTTCGCGCGCGACTCGAGCGCGGCCCACTGCACGGGAAGCGGGCCCTTGAACCACGCCGAGCGGAACAGCTCGTGCACCGAGCCGCGCGCGTCGCGATGCGGATCGAGACGCCGCGAACTCACGCCGAACGGGAGTTCGTGATCGTCGAAGTCGAGTTCCCGCTCCGTCATCGCGAGTCCATCAGACCGAAGCTCTGAAACCGCGATCGCAATTCTCGCGGTTCGTGCCGACCGATAGGACGCGCGCCACCGAACCGATCGCGTCGAATTCCGACCATCGAGAATCCGTTGCTTTGCGTGCAGGGGAAAAACCAAACGAACTGCAGTTACTTCGGAATTCGCGGACGTTACAGTTCGCAATCGATATGGGATCCCGCACGTTGCGGGGTCAAGG
>CAZBOK010000306.1:1549-5840 GCA_964493525.1 uncultured Phycisphaeraceae bacterium
GTTCGGGGTCAAGGGTTCGGGGTCAAGGGTTCGGGGTCAAGGGTTCGGGGTCAAGGGTTCGGGGTCAAGCGGCCGGCAGGGCTCCCCTCGTCCTCACTCCAGCGCCCATTGCCCGCGCTCAACCACGTCGATGGTCCCGAGTTCATGGACAGCAAGGAGGAATGATGAATCGCGCTCGCTCGATCGCATTGTTCTCGGTGTTGGTGGTTGGTCTGTTGGCATCGTCTCCGTGCCGAGGTGACGGATCGTGCACTCTCGTTTCCTGTGGGGGAACATTCGATATCGACGTGGATGTCGACAACCCGGTCCCTGGAACGACACACTTCACGGTGACTCCGCATGGCGGTGGCAAGATCACACACGGGAGCGCGCCCAACGCAGGCAACGGCGATGTCGACATCCCCAACGGCTCTGCGAACATTCGATTGCACCTCTCTAATGCATCGAACTGGGGAGGTGTCGGAAGTTGGTTGGACTTCGAGGCGTGGCAGACGAACTGCTGATCGACTGAACGTGCGGCTCGGCGAGCGGATCCGCGCCGAGCCGCGCATCTCATCTCGCACCCCTCGGATCGCTTGTGTTGCTTCTCCTTCATGGATGCAGTGCTTGCAAGCATGAGCCGGAGCCCAATGCGGCTGCGAATGATCTCTCTGATCGGGCTCGCCGGGTGTCTGTTGACCATTGCCCTCCTCGCACTCCGCGACTCGAGTGGCACTCGGGAACCAGAAGCAGGCCCAGCTCCGGTGCATGCCACGGCAGGTTCCACTCCTCCAGCAATGGAGCCGACGGCACCCGCCGAGCGGGCGACCATCGACGCGGCCATCGATCTGGCAGGTACTCCGCCGACCGCTCCCCCACACGGGCTCGTCGGGGTCGTCGTCGACGATTCCGAGGCGCACCCCATCGAGTCCGCAGTCGTCGAGCTGCGAGCCGAAGGCACCGAGAAGGTGCAATCGACTTCGTCGGACGCACAGGGGCGTTTTCGATTCGACGGCGTGCCTGCGGGGGCGCTCCTCGTCCGATCCCACGCACCAGGATTCCTGACCGAGGTTCTTCCACGCCGACACGCCTCGGAGTCTCTCACGATCGTGCTCTCACGAGGCGTCGAGCTCCGAGGGAGAGTCGTCGATGACCTCGATGATTCGCCGATCGCCGGCGCGAGCGTGTTGTTCGAGGGACAGCAGAGCGTTTCGGACGCGACCGGATCGTTCGCGTTGACCGTGCCGCTCTCGTCGATCGCCCGCAACGAAGTCACCGCTCCCGGGTACTTCCCGTGGCACGACGCATCCGCCTCTGTCAACGCGGATGGAATCGTCGACGTGCGCCTCGTCCGGCTGCGCGCGCCGAAAGGTGCACTCCGAACGCTCGTGGTCTGGATGCCCGATCGCACGCCGTTCCGTGGACCGCTGCTGGTCGACAGCGTCGCGTTCGAACCGGTCGCGGAGAATACGTACCGCGTTCGATGCAACGATCTCAAGTGGGGAGGGCGATTCACGGTGTCCGCTGCCAATTGTCGAGAGATATGGGTCCCGATTCCACCGTCGAAGGCTGCGGACCGCGACGCGCCGACCGACGTGGTGCTCCGACCGGTGGTCCGACTGCAGGGTGTCGTCCGCGACCACGCCGGAGCCGCGGTCGGCTTCGCGCTCGTCCACGTTCAAGAGATCGCGGCCGACGACCCGGCATGCGCGCCGCGGGTGCGAGTTCGCGCGGACATCGCGTGCGACGCGGAAGGACGGTTCACGATCGACGGGCTGTGCGTGGGCGCCGTGTGTCTCATCGACGCTCGCGTGGATGGCCGCGGAGTCGCATCGACCCTGCGCCACGTCGTCACCGATGCATCGACGCGATCGGGCCTCGAAATCGTGCTCGACCCGGGTTCAACGCTCCGCGGACGCGTGATCGACAAGCAGTCCGGCGCCCCGATCGCGAACGCCCCGATCCGTGGTGTTTGTGTCCAAGACGAGCGCCGAGTCGCGGACACGTCGTCGGATCAAGACGGTGAGTTCGAGTTGACGGCACTTCCCGCGGGAATCTCACTCCGCGTTCACCACGCGCCTTGGATGCCATTTGACAGCGGGGTCGTTCCGACTGTCGGTTCGAGCCGCCTGGAGATCGCGCTTGAACGCGGACTCGCGATCGACGGAGTCGCGATCGATGAGCGTGGAGACCCGGTGGCGGGCGTCGTCGTCTGCGCGACGCCCGCGGGGATCGGTCAGGCGTACATCGACTCCGGGCAGAGGAAGGCGTTCGACCTGAAGCGCGCTCGCGCCTGGACCGATCGCAACGGTTCGTTCTCGATCACGGGTCTCTTCCCCGGCAATTACTTGATCACAGCGTCCAAGGGCGCGTTGCGGTCACTGCCCACCTCCACCAACTCCGGCGCGGACACGGTCGCGGCCGGCGCTTCTGGGGTGGTGCTGACAATGATCCCGACAACCGCGTTGGAAATCGCGGTCGTGGATCGATCCGGAGCCGCGGTGCAGGTGTTCTACGCCTCCGTCATCGAGACGATCGAACACGTGGGTGCGGGCCTCACGATCGAGACCGGGAATGGGCGATACCTCGCCGAGGTGACGCCCGACATCGCCTACGACATCCGTGTGGAAGCGAGTGGCTTCGCTCCGTTCAACAGGAGTGGCGTGGTCGTGAAGCGCGGGGAGATCGTCACGCTGCCGGTCGTGCTCGACGCGGAGAAACCGTCGGCACGCTGACCGGCCCAGGGCGGTCACACCACCGCGACCTTCACGCAGTGGATCGGCGGAAGCGAATTGAACAGGCACTCCCATTGTTCACCGCCGTCGCGCCCGATCCAGAGCTGTCCGGTCGTCGTGCCGAAGTAGAGCGCGGGCGACTTCAGGTCGTCGACGTCCATCCCGTCGCGCTGCACCGTGAAGAACGATTCCTTCTTGGGGAAGCCCTTCGCGAGCTTGCTCCACGACGCGCCGCCGTTCTCGCTGCGCCACACCGCCGGCGCTCCGCCGGGGCAGGTGCGCGTCGCGGGCTCGTGCGGCATCACGTAGACCGTGTCCGGGTCGTGCGGGTGCACGACGATCGGGAAGCCGAAGTCGGACGGAAGGCCCTTCGCGATCGAGCGCCACGTCTTGCCGTGATCGTCGCTGCGCAGGACGCCGATGTCGGGGCGCCGTCCGCCGGGGCCGTCCCACTCCGCCCAGCCGCCGTGGTTCTGCATGTAGAGACGGCCCGGCGCGTCCTTGTGCCCGGCGATCTTGTGCACACACTGGCCGAACTCGGGGTACGGATCGGGCAGGAAGCCCGCGCCGACACCCTTGTTCGCGGCGTCGAACGTCTTGCCGCCGTCCTCGCTCAGGTAGTGACCGCCGGTCGAGATGCCGAGGTGCATGCGATCGCCGTCGCGATGGATCGTGTGCAGGCAGAGGCCGCCGTTGCCGGGCTGCCACTTCCGCGCGTGCTCGTGGTTGCTGATCCCGTTCACCATCTCCCAAGAATCGCCGCCGTCGCCGCTGCGGAAGAGCGACGCCGGCTCGACGCCGCACCACAGCTCCTTCTTGTCCTTCTCGGAGCCGGGCGCGAACGACCAGATGTTCGCGAGCGCGCGGCCGTCTTCCTTGGGGAAGGCGGGGGCCGACTTCGTCTCGGTGAACTTCTTGCCGAGGTCGTTCGAGCGCAGGACCTTCATCCCGAAGAACGCGTTGCAGCTCGACGCGAGGATGCGCGGCGTGCCGCGCGTGTCGATCATCGTCGCGTACACGGCGACGCCGGGCGACGCGGGCCCGCGCAGCGAGAACTTGCGGCGCGCGGTCGGCGCCTCCGCGACGAAGACACCCTTCTTGGTACCGATGGCGAGAACGACGCGCGCGGGCATGCTCAGCCTCCTGAGACTGCGGTCATGATGATGACGACGTCCCCCGGCGCGAGGGCGGTTTCGAGACCGCCGCGTTCACGGACGTGGGAAGAGTTGACGAACACGTTCAGGTGACGGCGCACGGCGCCGGTCTCGTCGCACACGCCGCGGTAGAGCGCGGGGTAGCGACGCTCGAGCTCCGCGAGGACGGCGCGCACGGTGGCGGCGGAGGCGGGCAGCGACAGTTCGCGCGCGCCGTCGCACGCGCCGCGCAGGGGCGGCGGCACGTGGACGGTGATCGCGGTCTTCGACGCGGACGTCGGCGCGGGCATGGGAACGCAGAGAGTAGAGCGGCGCGGCGGTTCGTCCAGATGGGGCGCGGGGTGGGGATGGGATGGAGATGGGATGGCATGGGATGGGATGCAGGTGGTGCTTGCTCGGTGATTGGGCTGGGGCGGCCCCGAT
>CAZBOK010000307.1:0-5826 GCA_964493525.1 uncultured Phycisphaeraceae bacterium
GATCGCAAGACCCACCAGATCGCGCGCGTCTCGCAGAACGCGGCAGGCGTTGCCGCGGATCAGGACGCCGCCCTGTCGCCGCGCGCGATCTCCGCGAACGGCCGCTTCGTCGTGTTCACCTCGCCGGCGGCGAACCTCACCGCGGCCGGGGGCAACACGAAGCAGCAGGCGTATCGGCGCGACATGAACGGCACGTCGCTCGAACTCGTCACCGCGACGCCGACGGGCGCGCTGGGGACGGGCGACACGACCGAAGCGCGCCTCTCCGACAACGGGAAGCTCGTCGTGTTCGACTCGATCGCGAACGATCTCACCGCGGACGACCAGAACCCCGCGCGCGACGTCTTCGTGCGGGACGTCAAGAAAGGCGTGACGCGCCTCGTGTCGCGCGCGAAGAACGGCGGCGCCGCGAACGCCGCCTGTTCGCGGGGCGTCATCTCCGGCAACGGGAAGTTCGTCGCGTTCTCGTCGGCGGCGAACACGCTGGTCGCCGGCGACACGAACGGCGTGTCCGACGCGTTCGTCGTCGAGCGGAAGAGCGGCGCCATCCGGCGCTTCGCGATCGACCTCTCGGACGAAGCCGGCGTCGTCGACGCGCTCGACATCTCGCGGAACGGCGCGAAGCTCGCGTGTGACGTGAACGAGCGCAACGGCGCCGGCACCGACGACGATCTGATCCGCTCGTTCATCGTCACGGCCGCGAACGGGAAGCACGCCGAGCTGACGGTCGACCCGTCCGGCCAGTCGTCGCCGACGCATTCGCCGCCGCCGCCGCTCCCCGCGATCTCCAGCAACGGGAAGTACGTCGCGTTCCAATCGATCGCGGCGAACCTCGGCGCCGACCAGGACAGCAAGATCGACATCTTCCTGCGCCGGCCGTGACCGGACGAGACTCCGATCGGAGGGCTCCGATGTGGAAGCGTGGGCCGTTCTTGCTCGTGACGGAGCGTGCGCGCGACTCGACGCATCGCGCACGGGCCGATGGATCGCCGTCGACTTCATCGACCTGAAGGAACCGGCGAATGCGTTCGACGACGAATCCCACGCGTTCGTCGTCGACCGTCACAACGGTGCGCTCGCTCACGTGACGATCGCTCGACGTAACGCGCGGCTCGAACCTCGACGCGATGGCCGTGACCGCCGGGAACGGGAAGTTCGTCGCCTTCCAATCCGACTCCGCGCAGCTCGGAGCCGACGCGGACTAGAAAAGCGACGTCTTCCTGAGTCGCTCGAGGTGACCGCGCGGCGGTCAGCGCAGCTTGCGCACGAAGATGTCGCCGGTGTTGTTCGCATCGCCGGCCTGGTCGAGGTCGGTCGCGTTCGAGGTGAAGATCGCGTACTTGCCGCCGCCCGCGATCGTGGGGTAGTACGCGTCGGGGTTCGTCGACTCGGCGCCGGTCACACTCAGTGACGCGCGCGTGGTCTTCCCCGTCTTGCAGTCCCGCACGAACACGTCGGTCGAGTGGTTCGTGTCCGAGTCGACGATTTGCTCCGACGGCGACGTGAACACGAGATAGCGGCCGTTGCGCGACAAGGACGGCTCGCCGCAATGTGCGTCGGTGATCTCCGTGCCGAGCGTCGTGAGCGATTGGCGCGCGCGAATGCCGGTCTTCCGGTCGAACGTGAACACGTCGGCCTGCGAGTTGCCGCCGGTCGCGACCAGGTTGGTGGCTTGCGAGGCGAACGCCACCACGCGGCCATTCGCCGAGATCATCGGGTGATACGAGTCCTTGTCGCCGGTCTGGGTACCGGTGGTGTCGAGCGATAGGCAGATCGTCTCGCCCGTCTTCGCGTCGTGGAGGAACACGTCGAGCTTGTCGTTCGCGTCGCTCGCCGCGAGGTTCGACGCCCGCGACTCGAACACGATCGAGCGTCCCTTCGCGGAGATCGACGGGTGGAACGACTCGTGGTTCGCTTCGCCGCCGTCGGTGCGGAGCGACACGCGGACCGTGGTCTTCTTCTTCCGGTCGCGCACGAAGATGTCGGTGGCGTTGTTCTCGTCGCCCTCGACCAGGTTGTCGGCATAGGACTGGAACGCCACGAAGCGGCCGTTCGCGGAGATCGACGGGCTCCTGCTCTCCCCGTTTCCCTCGGTGCCGTCGGTCGCGACCGAGATGCGCTCCGTCTTGCCGGTCACGCGGTCGTGCACGAAGACGTCGTTCTCCTGGTTCGTGTCGTGCGAGACGAGGTTCGTCGCCTGGGACTCGAACGCGATGAAGCGCCCGTTGCCGGAGACCGACGGCGCGTAGCTGTCGCCGCCGACGCTTTCATCGCCGTTCGACGCGACGGAGATCCGCGTGGTCTTGCCGGTCGCGCGGTCGCGCAGGAAGACGTCGAACTCGCCGTTCGTGTCGTGGGGGACCAGCGTCGTCGCGGCCGAGTCGAACGCCGCGAACCGTCCGTTCGCAGAGATCGACGAGCTGTCGGACAGCCCGCTCGGCGTCGGGTTCTCGTGCGAGTCGACCGACACGCGCTCGGTCTTACCGCCGGGCGCGCCGGACGCGAGGGACAAAGGAAGTGACAGGCACAGTGCGAGCGTGACGATCCGAGCGTTCATTGGGTTTCTCCTGACGCGGGCGCATCCCGACTCGCGCGCCGACTGCCGGATCTCGCGCGGATCGAGCGGGCCGTCGGTCAGGAAAAACCTCATTTTCGGTCGTGGACGAAGACGTCGGAGGATGCGTTCGAGTCCCCGGCGATCAGGTTCGGCGCCTCCGATTCGAAGGCCACGAACCGCCCGTTCGCGCTCATCGACGCGGCGAAGCTCTCGCCCGACGGTTGCCCGCCGGAGGAATCGACCGACGCACGCGTGGTCACTCCGGTCTTGCGGTCGTGCACGAAGATGTCCCGGCCGCCGTTCGTGTCCGAGTTCACCAGCGTCGTCACCGCGGACTCGAAGCCCACGAACCGTCCCTTCGCCGAGATCGCGGCGAACAGGCTGTCGCCCTCGCCCTGCACGCCGCTCGAGTCCACCGACACGCGCGTGGTGCTTCCCGTCTTCAGGTCGTGCACGAAGATGTCCCGGTCGAGGTTCGAGTCCCCGCTCACGAGGTTGGTCGCGGAGGAATCGAACGCGACGAACCTCCCGTTCGCCGAGATCGCCGGGCGGTTGCTGGTGCCGCCGGTGGATTGGACGCCCGCCGAGTCGACCGACGCGCGGACGGTCGTCCCGAGCTGGCGATCGTGCACGAACACGTCCACCTTCCCGTTCGTGTCGCCCGCCACGAGGTTGGACGCATCGGACGCGAACGCCACGAACCGCCCGTTCGCGGAGATCGACGGGTCGGTGCTGTTGCCGTCGCCTTGGGCGCCGGCGGAGTCGACCGAGATGCGAGTGGTCGCGCCGGTCTTGCGGTCGTGGAGGAAGACGTCCCGCTTGCCGTTCGAATCACCCGACACGAGGTTCGTCGCGTCGGATTCGAATGCGATGAAGCGCCCGTTCGCGGAGATCGTCGCGTTGTTGGTGTCGCCGCCGAGCGCCTGCGTCCCGCCCGAGCCGACCGAGACGCGGGTGGTCCGCTTCGTCGTGCGATCGTGGACGAACACGTCGAAGAGTCCGTTCGTGTCGCCGGGCACGAGGTTGGTCGCGCCGGACTCGAACGCGACGAACCGACCGCTCGCCGACATCGCCGCGACGAAGCTCTCCCCGCCGGCCGCTTGCGTTCCGTTCGAGGCGACCGAGATCCGCGTGGTCTTGCCCTTCTTCCGATCGCGGACGAACACGTCGCTCGTCGCGTTCGTGTCGCCCGGAACGAGATTGGTCGCCTGCGACTCGAACGCGACGAAGCGCCCGTTCGCCGCGATCGACGGCGCGCCGCTGAACCCGCCGTTCGACGGCGTCCCGGCGGAGTCGACGGACTGACGCGTCGTCTTCCCCGCGTGCGCGCTCGAGGCCAGGAGGACGGAAAGCGAGATCGCGATGGGGAGAGCGCGGATCATCGAAGAACTCCGTGGGGGTGTCCCGGCGGACGCAGGGGCCGCTCATCTCCCGACGCGAGAAATCAGGCCCGGCGCGTTTCCGCGCGAAGCGCGCCGATTCCCGCGGTGACGCCCGCGATGCCGCACGGCTGATCTCGGCGCGACGGGCGTCGCGTCGCGTCGCGTTCACGTCCGACTCACCCGGGCTCGACAAGTTCACGAACGGCCACGTGGACGTCTTCCCGCGCCGCATCCGCTGATCGATCGACGAGGTGCCAGCGCGCCGCGTGAACGCGACCCTCGACTGCATCCCGAGAGATTCGCGCTTCCGCGGGCGCGCCCGCTTCGGCTCAACGCACGCGGACGAAGGTGTCGGACTCCTGGTTCGTGTCGTCCGCGACGAGGTTTTCCGCCGAGCTCGTGAAGATCACGCACTTCCCGTTGCCGGAGATCGCCACGTAGTAGCTGTCCTGCGTCGCCTGCGCGCCGTGCGATCCGACCGACACGCGCGTCGTCTTGCCGGTCTTCCGGTCGCGCAGGAACGTGTCCGCGATGGCGTTCGTGTCATTCGCGACGAGGTTCGATGCGTGCGAACGGAACGCGAGGAAGCGCCCGGTGCGCGAGAGCGCCGGCTCGTCCGACCCGCCGGTCGTCGCCTGCGCGCCGTTCGAATCCACCGACTCGCGGGTCACGGCGCCGGTCTTGCGGTCGACGACGAACACGTCTCGTTCGCCGTTCGTGTCGTCCGGCACCAGATCCGTCGCGCTGGAGGAGAACGCGACGAAGCGCCCGTTCGCCGAGATCGACGGATACGTCGACTCGCCGTGGGTCACCTGCTCGCCGCTCGTCGTGACGGACAGCCGCGTGGTGACGCCGGACTTCAGGTCGTGCACGAACACGTCCGTGCAGCCGTTCGTGTCGCCCTCGACCAGGTTGGTCGCCTCCGAATAGAACGCGACCGAGCGACCCTTTGCGGAGATCGACGGCTGGAGGCACGCGCCGTTCGCCTGGACTCCGTTCGAGTCGACCGAGACGCGCACCGTCCGCTTCGTCTTGCGGTCGTGGACCAGAATGTCCGTTCGGAGGTTCGTGTCGCCTTCCACGAGGTTGGTCGCGAGCGACTCGAACGCGACGTAGCGACCGTTCGCCGAGATCGCCGCGTGGTCGCTCGTCTGGTTGCCTTGCGCGCCTTCGGAGCTCACCGAGACGCGCGTGGTCTTCCCGGTCTTGAGATCGTGGACGAACACGTCGGTCGCGTCGTTCGTGTCGCCTTCGACGAGGTTGGTGGCGCTCGATTCGAACGCGATGAACCGACCGTTGCCGGAGATCGACGGGAAGTAGCTGTCGCCGCCGATCGACTCCGCGCCGGACGACGACACCGAGACGCGTCGCGTCTTCCCCGTCCTGCGGTCGCGCGCGAAGATGTCGAACTTCCCGTTCGTGTCGCCCGGAACGAGATCTTCGGCTCTCGAATCGAACGCGACGAAACGGCCGGTCGCGGAGATCGTCGAATCGTCGGAGCCGCCGTTCGCGCACTCCTCCCCGTGCGAATCGAGCGACACCCGCTCGGTCTTGCCGCGCGGCGCCGCCATCGCGACGGACGCCAGCAGGAGAGTCAGCAGGCAGCCGCTGGACCGGACCAGACCCGCGTTCAAGAGGTGCATGCGAGGGCTCCCGAGAGGGCCGCGCCCGGAAGTGCGCGCGGCCTGTCGGGTCTCGCGCGATTCGCGGCGCGCGTCGGTCGCGAAAAACCCTTCGGGCCGCTTCCCGTCGACTCCCGCTCCGCCGCTCCCCGTCCCTTCCACGCGCCCGCTAAGATCCCGCGCTTCGCCGCGAGGTCCGAATGACGACGTCCGACACCCCTACCGAGATGCAACCCCGCTACGAGCCCGCGCAGGTCGAGGGCCG
>CAZBOK010000308.1:0-5813 GCA_964493525.1 uncultured Phycisphaeraceae bacterium
GCAACGCACGCGCGCGATGCGGGCTTCCCGCGATTCCTACTCCGCTTCGAGGTCCGCGCACGACGCGAACGCTTGCCGCGCGTCGTCGCCGCTCGCCGGCATCCCGATCACGCGCACGCCGAACACCGCGCGCGGCGCGCCGAGCTCGATCACGAACGCCTGACCGTCCTTCAATCCGGCGGCGTCGGTCGCGCTCGTCGCCGGGTAATCCGCGAGCGCGCCGACCGTCTCCCACGCGCCGTCTTTCGTCGCACGCACCTCGATGCGCGGGCGCTTGCCGGTCGCGTCGAACCAGCCGCCGTCGTGGAACGCGTGGCCGTGCCGGTAGCGCACGCGGCGGATCGTCTGCGGCGCGTCGAGCGTCACCGCGAACCAGTCCTCGATCTCCGCGTCGGGCGGCTTCCTCCCGTCCCAAGTGACGACGAGCGAGTCGGGATCGGCGTCGAGGATCGAGCCGTCCTGATTCCCCGGACGCGAGCGCGACTCGACGCCGCGCCAGAGCGAGGACCAGCGGCCGCCGGGCGCCGGCAGCCACACGCGCACGCGGCCGCCTCCCTGCGCGGCGTCGGCGAACGGAGCGAGCGGCAGCTCGCGGACTCCGTCTCGAGTCGTCACCTGGGCGATCACCTCGATGCCGTCGCCGTCCGCGAGATCGGCGGTGAGCGCGAAGCCGTGCGCGAGGACGCCGTTCGGATCGTGCTCCGTATCCGCGGCGAGCACGAACGGCCCGAGCTGCACGGCGGACGCGCCGGGGTTCGACGCGCCGCCGTCGATGCGCACGGGAGCGAACGTCCCCTTCACGAGCACCGTGTCGCCCGCGCGGTAGCGCTTCGGCGCGATCGTGAGCCAGCCGTCCGCGACGGTGCCGTCGACGGCGACGATCGGCGCCGACCAAGTCGGGCAGCGCACGGCGATCGCGAGCGGCGCGGACGGAGCGGCGTCGATGCGAATCTCCAGCACGCCGCCCCCCTCCGGCGCGGGCACCGTCGTCGCGACGAGTCGGCCGCCCGGCAGCGCGACGTCGATCGACGCGCGCGCGAAGAGATCGACGGCGAGCACTCCGTCGCCGCGCATGCCGACCGCGAGCGCCGGCGCGAGCGCGAAGCCGCGCGGACCCGACGAGGCGCAGCAGTTCACGTCCGGCGCGTACGGGATGCGTCCGACGAGCGGCGTGTAGTAGCACCAGCGCTCGCCGTCTCCGGCCTGCGCTGCGGCGAGATGGTTGAACATCGCGCGCTCGATCTGATCGCCGAACCGCGCCTCGCCGGTGAGCCGCAGGAGCTGCGCGTTCAGTTGGATCCACGTGACGGTGACGCAGGTCTCGCACGGGTTCGCCGATGACGCGTTCGGCAGCTCGCCGTCCGGACCGAACACCTCGCCGCGACTCGCGCCGCCGGTCACATAGAGGTGGTGCTCCACGACGTCGTCCCACGCGACGAGCACGGCGTCCAGCAACGCGCGGTCGCCGGTCGTCCGGTAGAGCTCGCAGAGGCCGACGAGGTTCGAGAGCATCTCGTACGCCTTGCCGTTCGCGACGCGCTCGACGCCGCCGCCGCCCGCGAGCGTCGCGAGGATCTTCGGGCCGCCCGGCTCGTCCCACGTCGCGACGATGCGCTTCGCGAAGTCGAGCAGGCGCACGTCGCCGGTCGCGCGGTAAAGCAGCACGATCGGCTCAAGCACCGACGTCGCCGCCATGCCGCGGTGCGTGCCCGCGGTGAGCAGGCTCTTCTTCGCGTCGAACGTCGCAATCAGCAGATCGCCGATGCGGCGCGCCGCCGTCAGCGCCGCGGTGTCGCCGGTGGCGCGCCAGACCGAGAGCAGCCCGAGCAGGTCGTACTTGTGCACCCAGACGTCCCAGTCGGCGTCGGGGTAGAGGCCGAAGCGTCGATCCTTCGAGTAGGTGCCGAGGTAGCCGTCGTCCTCCTGGCACTGCAGCAGCGCGTCGACGACGCGGTCGACCTTCGCGGCGAGCGCCGGATCGGGTTCGACCGCGTCGAGGCGCGCCGCCGCGTCGAGGAATTTCCCCGCGTGCTCGCCGATCCACGCCTGCGCTCCGGGCCGATGCCGGAATCCGTCCAGCAGGACGTTCTCGTCGACCGATCGCAGCCGCGCGCGCGCCAGCGCGACGCGGTCGCCGAGCCAGCCCGACAGGCGCACCGAGCCCGCGGGCAACGGCGCGAAGCGGTCGGGCACCGCGGGCTTCACGACGTCCGCAGCTTGACCCAGGACCGCGAAGAGCAGCGGGACGAGGATCGCGAGTGCGCTCGTCACGGCGCGTTCACCATGTCACGACGTCGGACGCGGGCACCCAGCCGTCGAGATCGTTCGCGAGCCGCACGCGCAGCCACTCGCCGTTCTTCTCGGCGACGACGAACTCGGTGCCGGTCTTCAGCGGCTCGGTGAACGCGGGCGAATAGCTCTCCGAGTTCCCCTTGCGCGCGATCGTCTGCCCGGCGACGACGACGCCGTGCCGCGTGCCGGCGACGTCGCGCACCTCGAGGAGGAGCGTCGCGCCCGCGACGCACGCGACGACGGTCGTGGCCCACGCGAGGCGGCGCGCGGCAGTAAAGCCGCGCAGAGCGAGCAGGCCGAGCGCGAACGCGAGCGCCGACAGACCGACGAACGTCCACGCCTGTTCCGGATAGGAGAGCCACGCGCGCCAGAAGACGAGCGTCTCGACCATCGACCGCGCGGGCGGCGGAACGCCGAGGTCCGCGAGCACCTGGCTCGTGTTGTTCTCGAGCAGCGGATCGCGCGGTCGGTAGCGCTCCGCCTGCCGGTACGCGGCGAGGGCGCGGCCGAGATCTCCCGCTTTCTGCCACGCGTTGCCGAGGTCGTAGAGCACCGCGCCCGAGACGTCGCCGCGATCGATGATCGACTGGAACAGGATCGCGGCGCGGCGGAAGTCGTCGGGGCTCGAGCCGGTCGCGCACAGGCGGTTCGCCTCGTCGAAGGCGCGCAGCGATTCGACGTCGGCGGCGCGCGCGCTGGCCGCGACTCCCGCGACGGCGAGCATCACGGCGCAAGCGACGGCCGTCACGCGCGGGCGAAGTCGGAGCGAGTTCACGAGATCCTCCCGGCGCGCTTCAGCTCGGCGATCGTCGATTCGACGACGGCGCGCGCTTCGTCGGCGAGATCGCCGCCGGCGTCCGGAGCGCCGAAGCGCAACTGATCGCAGCGATCGAGCAATCGCACGGCGCGAGCGATCCCGTCCTGCGTCACTCCGAGGGCGGCGAGTCCGGACGCGACGTCGCGCGCGGCGAGGCCGGCTTCCGAGACGCCGGCCGCGTCCGCGACGAGCCCCGCCACCACCGCGTGCGCGGCCTCCGCGCGCCGGAGCGCGTCCGTGGGCGGCAGCACGGCGAGCTGGTCGAGCCGCTCGCGCGCGCGGCGTGCGGCGCCGCGGCGGCGCACCGCAGCCGGATCGAGCGCACGCCGGCGCCGGATGCCGACCGCGGCACGGATCACCACGAACGCGGCGAGCAGCGCGAGGGGAACGCCGAACACGAGCCGCAGATCGGGACGTTGATCGCGCACGAGTCCGGCGTCGGTGTCGTTGCCGAACAATCCGGCCGCGCGCGCCACGTCCGCCGCCTTCGCGCTCCCGGTGTTCGCCCCCTTCACGATCGATCCGGGCGCGAGGCTCTCGATCGCGTCGACGTGGATCGGCAGTTCGCGCGTCGCGACCGCCTGGAACGACTCCTGGTCGACGTCGAACCACGAGAACTCGATGGGCGGGAATCGCTGGACGTCCTGCCTTCGCGGCCGCACGCTCCAGGTGAACACGCGCGACGACTCGGTCGACTCGACGGTCGGCTCGTCGACCTGGAAATCGGCGGCGACGTTCGCGAGCTCGGCGAGATGCGGCGGCTGCACCTGCGAGAGGTTGCCGGACCCGGACAGCGTCATCGTGAGCGTCATCGGATCGCCGACGCGAACCCGGCGCGGAGCGACCTCCGCCGACAGACGGAACGCGCGGCCGACGGCGCCGCTGTATCCGGCGGGACGGCCCTTGCTCGGAACCTCGGCGACCTCCACTTCGATCGCGCCGCCGCAGGCGAACACGTGCTCGCCGACGGGCCGACGTTCCTGCACGTCGGCGACGAGCTCGCCCTGCAGGCATGATTCGGCGAAGCGGAACTTGCCGGGGCGCAGCGGCGTGAACCGGCGGCGCAGCTCGTAGACGAAGTACTCGCTCGCGTGTCCGCGCAGGCGCTCGTTCGTCACGACATCCGACTCCTGCGCCGCCCGGCCACCGAGGTCGAACACCTCGAGTCGTCCGCCGGCGAACAGTCCGAACGGGCCCGCGTCACGCAGCGTGCGATTGTTGATCGTGAAACCGGTCGGGCCGCGGCCGTTGAAGTCGTCGTTGCGCGCCGCGAGCGGCTCGAGCCAGTCGTCATCGCTCTCCGCGGCGAGGCCGTCCGGCACGTCTCCCCAGGGCACGCGCAGCCGCGGCGGGTCGGTCGGGCCGAGCGGATCCCGCGACTGGTACGGCGGCGGGAGCTTGCGCTCGAACACGCGCAGCGTCACGACGAACGGCTGCATCGGGAACTTGCCGTGGCGCTCGACCGCGGCGTCGAAGTCGGCGAGCGGCGACGGTTGCGGCGCGAGCACGTGCAGAGTGGTCGTCGGCCCGACGATCTCCTTGCCGTCCACCGTGACGTGCGGACCCGGAAGGTCGAAGTCGCCCGCCGTCTTCGGCGTGAGCCGGTAGACCCACTTGGTGCCGCGCGTCGACGTCCGGGTCATGCGTCCGTTCACGACCATGATGCTCGACGAGTTCAAGCTCGACGGCGGGAAGCGCTCCACCGTGAACGGCTCGAGCCCGGCGAGCTGCGGCTCCGGCGCCGAGTCCGCGTTCAGCACCTGCACGATGTACCCGACCGGCTCACCGAGACAGATCGTGTCCGACTCGAGCTGCGCTTCGATGCGCGGAGCCTCGTCCGCGACGCGCGTCGCACGCGCCGCGGGGGCCGCGGCGACGATCATCGCGATCACGAGCGTCGGCAGCGGTCTCACCAGTCGCGATCCACGGGGACGGGAGCCGCGAGCAGCCGCGCGAGCGCCTTCTTCTTCTCCTTGAATTCCTTCTCGCGCTGCGCGGCCTTCTGCGCGAGCTCCTTCGCCTGCTCCGGCGTCAGCGGGACGTTCTTCGCGTCCGCTTCGCTCGGCTTCTTCTGATCGTCCTTGTCCTTCTGCTTCGGGTCCGACTTCGGATCGTTCGGCTTCGCGTCGTCCTGCTGCGGATCCTGCTTCTTCTCGTCTTTCGGCTTCGAGTCCTTGCCGTCCTGCTGAGGATCCTGCTTCTTCTGGTCGTCCTTGTCCTGCTGGTCCTTCCGGTCCTGGTCGCCCGAGTTCTTCTGATCCTGCTGGTCCTTCTGGTCGTTCTGGTCCTGCTTGTCCTGCGGGAAGATCTCCTCGAGCAGGCGGACGATCTCGCGCTCGTCGAGGAGCGCGGCGGGGAACGACGGTTCACCCAACTCCGACGCGGCGCGCTTGCCGAGCGACTCGATCTTCGGCGCGTTCTCGATCGCCTTCTTGGTCGCTTCGCGCAGGCGCGCGATCTGCGCGTCGCGTTGCTCCGCTTGCGGGTCCGTGCCTGCGGGGCCTGCGGGGCCTGCGGGGCCTGCGGGCGCCGATGCGGGGGCCGACGCCGGAGCTTCCGGCAACTGCTGCGCGAGCGCCTTCGCCTTGGTCGCGAGCGACGGGGCGAGCGCGGCGATGCGCGACTGATCCTCGACGAGCCACGAACTCGCGAGCGCGTCCTGCGCGGGACGCGACGCGGCCTCCGCGGCGAGCGGCTCGTCGAG
>CAZBOK010000309.1:0-5789 GCA_964493525.1 uncultured Phycisphaeraceae bacterium
TTCGCGCTTGGCATTTCGGTGACGATCACCGTGTTCATGGCGCTGTTCGGCGCGGTGCTGTACACGCAGGTGAACAAGGCGATGAACACCGAGATCGACGCGGCCGGCATCCAGGCCGTGCGCGCGCTCGCGGCGCCCGACGTCACCACGTGGAGCCGCTTCCACGGCGCGTACGACGGCACGGACTACGGCGGCTACGAGGAGGAGATCGCGCGCGGGGAGCGCAAGATCCCGCGCGGCGCGCTCACCGACGAGCAGGACAAGCTCTCGCAATTGCAGATCGCCGCGAACGAAGCGCGGCTCTCGTCCTTGATCAGCTCCGACGAGCGCATCCTCGACGCGGTCATCACGAACGCCGAGCGCAGCCGGATCCTCCTCAGCGCGCGCATGCTGCCGCGGCTCGCGTTCGCCAGCACGAACTCGCGCGAGGAAGGCGGAGTGCGCATCGAGTACGGCACCTACACGCCGCCCGATGACCGCCGCCTCGCCGCGCGCTCGTTCGTCGCGCCGATCAAGGACCGGAAGGGCTCGGAGGTCGGCAAGGCGACCGTCGTGCTCTCCGAGCAGACGATCCAGGACACGCTCGCCGCCGTGAAGATGCAGATCCTCCTGCTCACGCTGGTGTTCATCGCCGTCGGCGTGCTGGTTGCGTTCTTGATGGGACGCGGCATCACGCGGCCGCTGCACCAGTTGACCGAGGACGTGCAGATCATCGCGCAGGGCAACCTCGACCACCGCCCGCACGTGCGCTCGAAGGACGAGATCGGCGTGCTTTCGCAGAACGTCGACGTGATGGCGCGCTCGCTGAAGAACGCGCAGCAGGCCGAGGTCGAGCACCTGAAGCAGAAGCACCAGCTCTCGGTCGCGCTCGAGATCCAGTCGAACCTCTTCCCGAAGACGCTGCCGAAGCTCGAGGCCTACGAGGTCGAAGCGCACTATCGGCCGGGCCCGGAAGTCGGCGGCGACTACTACGACGTCTTCGAGCTGCCCGATGGCCGGCTGTTCCTGATGGTCGCGTCCGCGTCCGGCAAGGGCATCCCCGCCGCGATGCTGACCGTGATGGCGCGCTCGTTCATCGCCGCGACCGCGGAGCGCGAGTCCTCCGCGTCCGCGATCTTCAAGGCGGTGAACCGCCTGTTGTCGCCCGACCTCCGCCGCGGGATGTACGTGACCGCGCTCGCCGCCGTGCTCGACCAGAAGGCGTGCACGCTGACGATCGCGAACGCCGGCCACAACCCGCTCCTGCGCTACGACGCCGCGACGAAGACCGTGGCCGCGGTGCATTCGGACGGCATCGCGCTCGGCTTCGACAAGGGCCCGGTGTTCGAGCGCTCGCTGCGCGAAACCGAAGTGCCGTTCCACCCCGGCGACCGCATCGTGCTGTGCACGCCCGGCGTGTTCGGCATCAAGGACAAGGACGGCAAGGAGCTCGGCGAGGCGAACTTCAACAAGCTGATCGCGCGCGAAGGCGCCAAGGCGTCCGGCGCGTTCGTGAACCTCGTGGTGCACATCCTCGATCGATACACGGAAGGCGGCGGCGTGATCGAGACCGACATCACGTTCATCACGCTGAAGAGGATCGTGTGACCGAGCGCGCCGGCGGCATGCGGGTCCGCGAGTTCCAGCGGCTCATCGAGGCGATCTACTTCGCGAAGGACTCGGGCCGCGGTCTCGAGAAGACCTTCATGTGGTTCGCGGAGGAGGTGGGCGAGTTGTCGCGCGCTCTGCGGAGGAAGAGCCGCGAGGAGCTCGAGGGCGAGTTCGCCGACGTGCTCGCGTGGCTGTCGACGCTCGCGTCGATCTCCGGCGTCGACCTCGAGGACGTCGCGGCGAAGAAGTACGGCGCCGGCTGCCCGCGCTGCCGCGCGACGCCGTGCCGCTGCGCGGAGCCGAAGTCGGGGTCGTGACGACCTGTCGTTCGCGGGGTATTCTCCGCCGACCCCTTTGAAAGGACACCCTGGTGCTCGCCCGCGTCATCGCTGCCGCGCTGCTCGTTCTTCCCTCGCTCGCCTCCGCGCAGACCGTGTTCACCGTCTCCCCGCAGGACGACCTGCTCCGCTTCGTCGACCTCTCGACGGGGACGACGACCGGCGGCGTCCCCATCACCGTTCCATCGCAGATCGTCTCGCAAGGGATCGCGCTCGCGTACGACGTGACGACGAACACCCTGTTCGGCGTCGTGTCGTTCCCCGGGTCGATGGCGCGCGAGTTGGTCTCGATCGATCCGGTCACCGGCGCCGCGGTCTGGATCGGCGATCTCGGCGACCGCTTCGCGGCGCTCACGTTCGACCTCGCGGGACAGATGTACGGCGTCACCGGCGACGGCGGGACCGTCCCCGAGACGCTCTACCGCATCGACAAGACGACCGCGGCGACGACGCTCGCGCTCGCTCTCGGCAACGGCACGAACGGCGAGGTCATCGCGTTCCAGCCGAAGGACGGGCTCATCTATCACGTCTCCGGCTCGGGCATCCTGAACGACCCGCTCGCCGGCCCGGTGCTCGAGCAGATCGATCCGGTCTCGCTCACGGTTACGCCCGTGACACTCGTCGGGACGCTCCCCGGACCGATCGCGACGCTGACGCGCCTCGACGCGACGACGTTCTTCGCCTGCGAGCAGACCAGCCAGTGCTACACGATCTCGACATCGGGCGTGATCACGGCGCTCCCGCAGGTGTTCGACCACATCCCGAAGGGCATCGCGTTCGTCCCCGGCCCGTCGTCGTTCCAGAGCTACGGCACCGGCTGCCCGGGCAGCGGCAGCTTCATCCCGACCTTGACCGGCTCCGGCACTCCGAACCCCGGCGCGCAGGTGACGGTCGCGATCGCGAACGGACTCGGCGGATCGACCGGCGTGATCCTGTTCGGCCTCGGCAATGCCAGCGCGCCGATCGTGCCGACGTGCCTGCTGCAGATCGTTCCGCTCGTGCCCGGATTCGCCGTCGGCTTCCCGCTGATCGGCGCCGGCGCGGGAGGCGGCGCGATCGCGTTCCCCGCGACGGTCCCCGCGAGCCTGCCGCCGCTCGACATCTACCTGCAGGCGCTCATCGCGGACCCGGGCGTCCTCTCCGGCTTCTCGTCGTCGGCACCGCTTGCGGTGCACGTGCGCTGATCAGGCCTTCGGCGCGTACCCGAGCCACTCGAGCGCCGGCCGCGCGCGCGACGTGATCGTCTCGCGCTCCGCGTCGGTCACGAACTCGCGCGAGCGATCGGGGTTCGCGGTGATGCGCGCGCGCGTCTTCGGAGTGCCGAGCGAATCCTGCTCTTCCGGAACGGCGTCGAAGAGATCCTGCTCCGCGAACGGCTCGTCGAGGAACCGGCAGATGCGGCGCACCGACTCCTTCGGGTCGGCGGTGAGGTCCTCGTAGCGCAGGAGATATCCGCCCGCGGGCGCCGACGAGAAGAACTCGCGCGCGGCGGCGACGCGGCGCAGCCAGTTCCGCTCGATGAACTCCTCCGCGGTCGCGAACAGCCACGGGTAGCGCTTCCTCGCGTCGTCGCCCGGATGCTCGCGCTCGAGCGCGGCGATCTTCTTCTTGCAGGACGCGAACACGCCGATCGGATCGCGCACGCACACGATCGCGCGCGCGTGAGGAAACGTCGCGAACATCTCTTCGAGGCAGAACACGTGGATCGGCGTCTTCTCGAGGAGGCGTTCGCAACCGCGCACCTCCTGCGCGACTCCGAAGAACACCCGCACCACGTGGTCGAATCCCTTCGCGCGGAAGTCGGTCGCGTCGCGCGGACGCGCGTCGGGGACGTCCTTCCCGGCGAGGATCTCCTTCGTCATCGTCTCGACTCGGCGCGCGGCGTCCTTGTCGTTCAGGAGGTAGCGCAGGAGTCGCGTGCGGTCGCCGGTCTGGCCGAGGATCGCGCGCGCGAGCACCGGCCGCCGGAAGATGCGTGTCTCGGGCGACTGCTCGCCGCGGGCGAGGAACGACGGATGGCGCGCGAGCGTGTAGTTGAGCGCGGTCGTCCCGC
Source organism: uncultured Phycisphaeraceae bacterium (assembly GCA_964493525.1). Lineage (GTDB taxonomy): Bacteria > Planctomycetota > B15-G4 > B15-G4 > JADJEK01 > CAZBOK01. The sequence continues at coordinate 3,982 of CAZBOK010000309.1, forward strand.
TGCGCTGCACGCCGACGATGAACACCGGGCGCGCGGCGCGCATCGACTCGGAGAGTTCGCGCCAGGAGTCGGCCATGGGGCGCGGAGTGTAGCGCCTCCGGCGCGGCGCACGGATCACCGCGACGGCACGTTCGCGACGCCGCCGACCGCGGCGCGGGAACGTGCGCGTCCGGCGGCGCGATCTTCGACGCGGCCGAGGAGCCACGCGAACGCGACGAGCGCGGCGGCCGTCGACGCGACGTACGTGTACGTGCACACGCCCTCCGGCACGTGCAGCGCGACGCGCATCGCGACGTCGTTCGCGGCAGGCCCCCAGAGGAACAGCGTGTACGCCCGGCGGTTCACCACGCGACACGCCGCGGCCGGCGCGGCGCGGCGGATCGCGCGCTCGATCGGCTCGCGCACCGCGAGCCACAGTCCGAGCCACGCGAGCCCGACCAGGACGTGCGCGAGCGGAACCTCGTTCAGGATCGCGCCGGACCGCAGGCTGTGGTGCAGCGTCACGCCGGCCGCGGCGAGCGCCGCGGTTCCCGCCAGGAGCCGCGTGCGCGGGAGCGACGGGAGCCGTCCGTCCGTGATCCCGAACCCGGCCTGGAACGCGATCCCGAACACGAGCACGTGCTGGATCCACGACGGAAGCTGCGGGGCGAACGCGCTCGCCGCGACGGATGCCGTCGCGAACGCGATCGCACCGGACCACGGCGCCTTGCGATGCAGCGCCACGGTGAGCGGCGCCGTCGCGAGCAGCACGAGGAACGGCGCCATGAACCAGAGGTGCGTGGCGAGATGCTGGAACGCGACGCTGCCGACCGGCGTGCGCAGCGGCACGAGGAAGTGGACGATCTCCGAGCGATCGAACGCGTGCCAGCGGTTCATCGCGGTCCCGTCCGCGACGAGCAGGAGGAGCACGACGCACGCCGCGTAGGTCCAGTACGGCCACAGGAGGCGTCGCGCGCGGCTGCGCCAGAAGCGGACGCGCGCGGCCGCCGATCCGGAAGAGAGCGCAGAGAACGCGAGCGCGCCGCTGACCGCGAACACGATCGGCATCCCGGGGAACACGAAGCTGAGCAGCGCGCGCGGCGCGCCGTGCAATCGCGACAGCGTGTGCATCGCGATCACGCGCAGGATCGCGATGCAACGCAGCGCATCGATCGTCGCGTTTCGGCCGGAGTCCGGCAACTCGAGCCCCCGAAGCGGCGTGCACAGCCGCTATCGGCGGGAGAGGTCGGCGATCGTGAGTCGCGCGGCGGCGCGGTCAGGCCAGGATCTTGTCGACGACCTTGCCCGAGACGTCGGTGAGCCGGAAGTCGCGGCCCTGGTAGCGGAACGTCAACTGCTCGTGATCGAACCCGAGCAGGTAGAGCAGCGTCGCCTGCAGGTCGTGCACGTGGACCACGTCCTCGACCGCGTGGTAGCCGAGCTCATCGGTCGCGCCGAGCACCTGCCCGCGCGTCACGCCGGCGCCGGCGAGCCACATCGTGAACGCGTGCGGGTTGTGGTCGCGGCCGAAGAACGTCGAGCCGTTGCGCTTCTCGTTCATCGGCGTGCGACCGAACTCGCCGCCGCAGACGACGAGCGTCGATTCGAGCAGGCCGCGCTCCCTCATGTCGCGGATCAGCGCGGCGACGGGGCGATCCATCTGCCGGCACTTCCTCGGCAGCGAGTTGATGATGTCGTCGCTCGTGCCGGTGCCGTGGCTGTCCCAGCCGCGGTCGTAGAGCTGCACGAACCGCACGCCGCGCTCGATCAGGCGGCGGGCGAGCAGGCAGTTCTTCGCGAGGCCGGGCGCGTCGGGGGCCGACGGATCG
>CAZBOK010000310.1:0-5771 GCA_964493525.1 uncultured Phycisphaeraceae bacterium
CGTCTTCCGGCGGCGTCGGACCCCGCGGGATCGAGTCGCTCGAGCGCTCCGGCCTCCGCGAGCCGTGACCACGCGCCTTCGCCGATGTCGACTGCGCGCACGAGCTGATCGAGCGACGCGACCGGGCGGCGTCGTTCGATCAGGCGATCGGCGTCCGCGCGCGCGAGACCTTTCACGAACCGCAGGCCCATGCGCACCGCGAGGCGCTGCGATGCATCGATCGATTGGATCGGCTCGAGCGTCGCGTCCCATTCGCTCGCGAGCGCGTCGACCGGCGCGATCACGACGCCGTGCCGCTGCGCGTCCTGCACGATCGTGGCGACCGAGTAGAACCCCATCGGCTGCGCGTTCAGCAGCGCGCAGGTGAAGACGTCCGGCTCGTGGCAGCGCAGCCAGGCGGCGGCGTAAGCGATCAACGCGAAGCTGGCCGCGTGGGAGTTGTGCACCACGAAATCGTTCGCCAGGAAGTTGTGGTTGCCGTCGATCGACAGATCGAACGTTTCCTGTTGCCCGGCCGGATCGATGGAGATGATCCGATCCCAGTCGGCGTCCGACGTCGCGAGCCGCGCGGTCGCGACGGCATCGCCGGTTCTCAGCTCGCCCAATGAGGTCCAGCCGGAACGGGTGAGGAACGGGTGGTTCGCCGTCGCCTCGATCTCGTGGCCGAGGGCGGTCCGCATGCGGAACACGGGGCGTGGTCCGCTCTTCTTCGCCGCGATCACGCGGCGCGGTTCGATCCGGAGTTCGCGGCTGCAGGTCAGAGTCCTTCGCAACGGCACGCGCCCGGCGGCGACGTCGTCGATGCGGACCGAAGCGCCGGTGTCCGCGTCGATCACGCGCGTGGCGCCGGCGACGCATTCCGGAAACCCGTACTCGCCGAAGCCGCGGATCTGCTCGAACACGCGCTCCGCGAACTCGGGCGCGATCCCCTTGCTGCTCATGCGGGACACCAGCCGATGGTGGTGCTGCTCGATGCGGCCGGTCTTCCGCCACGCGGCCATGTCGCGGCGGAGCTGGTCGGCCTCGCCCGGCGTGTAATCGGCCGCGACGATCGCGAGCTTCATCACCTGCTCCTGGAACAAGGGCACGCCGAGCGTGCGCTCGAGCACCGGCTCGAGCGACGGGTGCGGGTAGATCACCTTCTCCTCGCCGCGCCGCCGCCGCAGGTACGGGTGCACCATGCCGCCCGAGATCGGGCCGGGCCGCACGATGCTGACCTCGATCACGACGTCGTAGAAGTTCCGCGGGCGCAGGCGCGGCAGCATCGCCATCTGCGCGCGGCTCTCGATCTGGAACACGCCGAGCGTGTCGCCCTTGCCGATCTGGTCGAACGTCGCCGCGTCATCGGCGGGGATCGTCGCCATCGAGAGGTCTTTGTCCTTGTGCCGCTTCAGCAGGTCGAACGCGCGATGCAGTTGCGTGAGCGAGCCGAGCGCGAGGAGGTCGACCTTGAACAGGTTCATGTTCTCGAGGTCGTCCTTGTCCCACTGGATCACCGTGCGTGCGTCCATCGACGCGTTCTCGATCGGGACGATGTCGTGCACCGGCTCGTGGCCGAGCAGGAAGCCGCCCGGGTGGATCGAGAGGTGGCGCGGCGTGTCGAGGATCTCGTTCGCGAGGCGGATCAGGTGCGACGCCGGCGCGTTCTCGGGTTGATCGAGGTCGATCCCGACGGTCGCGAGCGCTTTTCGATCGACGTCGCCCCAGTGCGAGAGCACCTTCGCGATGCGGTCGAGCTGGATCTCCTCGAAGCCGAGCGCCTTGCCGACGTCGCGGATCGCGGAGCGCGGGCGGTAGCGGATCACGTTCGCGACCATGGCGGCTTTGTCGCGGCCGTACTTCGCGTAGACCTGTTGGATCACTTCCTCGCGCCGCTCGTGCTCGATGTCGAGGTCGATGTCCGGCGGCTCGTGGCGCTCGCGCGAGAGGAAGCGCTCGAACAGGAGCTTCATCCGCACCGGATCGATCGCGGTGATGCCGAGGCAGTAGCAGACCGCCGAGTTCGCCGCCGAGCCGCGTCCCTGGCACAGGATGCCGTGCTCGCGGCAGTAGACGACGATCTCGTGCATGGTGAGGAAGTACCCGCCGTAATCGAGCTCCTCGATCAACGCGAGCTCGCGATCGAGCTGCGCCAGGACGTCGGCGGGGATCGTGCCGCCGTAGCGGCCGCGCGCTCCTTCGAGCGTGAGGTTCCTCAGGTGCAGGGCGGTGGTGGTGCCGTCGGGGAGCCGCTCGGACGGATAGCGGTAGCGCAACTGGTCGAGCGCGAAGCTGCAGCGCTCGCGCACTTCGAGCGTGCGCGCGATCGCGGAGCGCTCGTCGGCGAAGAGCTGCTCGAACGCGATCGGAGAGAACAGCGCGTGGTTCGCGTTCGGGCGCAGGAGGCGCCCCGCGGACGACAGGCGCGTCTTGTGGCGGATGCACGTCACGACGTCCTGCAGCGGCCGCCGGTCGGGCGCGTGGTAGAGCACTTCGTTCGCGGCGACGAGCGGCAACGCGAGCCGCGCCGCGCGATGCCGCAGGCGTTCCTCGCCGCGCACTTCGCCGGCGGAGCGGTGCCGCACGAGCAGCGCGTACAGGCGGTCGGAGAACGCGTCCTTCAAGTCGTCGAGCGCGGCGCGCGGCTCGGCCGCCCGCGTGAGCGGACTGTTCGCGCCGCCCGTCAGCGCGATCAATCCCGCGGCGTGCGCGCAGACTTCGTCCCACGGGACCGTCGAGCTGCCCTTCGTCGAGCGCAGCCGGCCCTTCGTGAGCAGGCGGCAGAGGTTCGCGTAGCCCGCGCGATCCTGAGCGAGCAGCACGATGACGAAGTCGTCGCCGTCGTCGGAGACGGAGACCTGCGCGCCGATCACGAGCGGGAGCCCGACCTCGCGCGCCTTCAAGTGCGCCGAGACGACGCCGTACACGCCGTCGCGATCGGTGAGCGCGAGTCCGGAGAGGCCGAGCTCGCGCGCGGAGGAGACGAGCTCGTCGGGATGGCTCGCCCCTTCGAGGAAAGAGAAGTTCGATTTCACCCAGAGGGGGCAATACGCGGTCATGGCGGGCCGTGCGCGGGAACGTGCGCGTGCTCGGGTCCGTGTTCGGGCGTGTTCCCGTTCCTCACTCGAGTCTCCCGTGGAGGTACCACCCTCTCTTCCGCCGATCGAAGAACACCCACAGCACTTCCCCGCTCATCGTGTGCACGAAGCTGTACTCGCGCTGCACCTCGCGCACCCACCAGCCGCCGGAGATCAGGTAGGGGCCGTCGCACTTCACGACCGAGCCCTGCTTCAGGTCGTGCACGAGCCAGCCGTCGTTGTGCGGGTGACGCACCGGCGGCGAGAGCGGGATCGGCGTCGTGTACACGCGGCGGATGACGCGGCGCTCGAGCACGGCCGCGGGTTTCGGGAACGCGAGGTCCGCGAGCGGCGCGAGGCGGAACGATGCTTCGGGAAGATGACCGTCGCGGAGCGTCGCGCGGCGCACCGCATCGTCTCCGAAGCGGCTCCGCACCAGGGCGAGCGCGCGGTTCGCGGCGGCGAGGTCGCGGGTCGGGTGTTCGCGGTAGATCTGGAGCTGCTCGCGCGCGGCCGGCGCGCCTTTCGCCGTCACACCGAACTCTTCGATGCCGTCCTGCCGGCTCTTCGCGTTGCGCCGTGCGTTCTGCGCCGTCTGCACCGCGCGCTCGAAGTGGAGCGTCGCGAGCTGCAGCAGGAGCTGCAGGTCGAGCGTCGGCGCCGCGGGCGTCAGCGTCGTCGTGACGTCGCTCGCCGCGCGCTCGACGCGGAGATGCAGCGTGAACTCCGCGAGCGCGGCGCTCCTCGCCGCGAGCTGGTCGAGCAGCTCCTGGAGCATCTGCTTCAGGAAGAAGAGCAGGGACGTGACGTCGTCGACCGGCATGTCGAAGATCAGCCGCCGTTCGAGCGTCTCGGTGAGCGGCGCCGGCCGCAGCGGATCGAAGCCCTTCTCGTTCGCGAGGCGGTGGAGCTCGAGCGCGTCGTCGCCGAACCGCGCGCGGACGCCGGCTTCCGGGAGATCGGCGAACTGCCCGACCAGGACGATGCCGAGCCGCGCGAGCCGGTCGCGCAGCTTCGGATCGACGTCGAGCCGCGCGAGCTGCACCTGGCGGACGAACGCGCGCTCGACGTCGCGGTCGCGGAACTCGATCCCGCCGCGACCCGCGTGCAGCGTGGCGACGCCGCCGGCGAGCGTCGCGCCGACGCGCGCGCCCGCGAGCACGCCGAGCCGCGTGAAGCCGACCGCCGCGCGCGCGACGAACCCGAGCGCATGGAGCGCGTCGACCATGCGGCGCGCCCAGAGATCGAGGGACGGCTCGAGGTAGGAGAGGCCGCTCGCGTCGACGAAGAACGTCCCGCGCCGTCCGAGCTTCGCGGGCGACGACTCGACCCGCGGCGAGAAGGTCTGCAGGAGCCGCTCGATCTCCGCCACCGTCGCGTCGAGTTCCGCCGCGCCGACCTCCGCGGCGCGCAGTCCGAAGCAGAGGCCGACCGCCGCGCCGTAGCGCTGCCCGGGCAGGACGCCTTGCTTCTTCGCCGCCTCGTTCGCGCAGAGGATCACGCCGTTCGGACTGTCGTGATCGACGACCGCCGCGGGCGATGCGCGCCAATCCTTGCGCGTGCGGCAGAGCACCTGGAGCGGCAACTCGGCGACGTCAACGCAGGCCAGGCGGTCCACGCAGCACCTCGTCGTGGGTCCAGCCGGGCCCGCGGTGTTTGTCCTTGGTGATCTCCACGCCGCAGCGCACGCGGCCGTTGCGCGGCTCCTCGATCGAGTGCCGCGCCTGCGCACGCAACGACACGAGCGAGCTGATCGACGCCGCCGACGCATGCTTCTTCGTCAGGCAGAGGATCGTCGCGCCGTGTTTGTGGGCGAGCCCGACGAGCCGGGACTGCATCGGCATCGGCAGCGCGCCGTCGTCCTCGAGGTCGAGGACCACGAGCCCGAACGCGCCCGATCGCAGGAGGAGGTCGGCGGCACGCGCCGCGCACTGCGCGCCGGTGCCCGCGGCGCCGGCCGGGACGGTGACGATCGGCAGCGCCGCGAGATCGACGCCGCTGTCCGCTGCGTCCTGCGGGAAGAACAGGCTCGCGTTGCCGACGCGAATGAAGGCGACCGGCTCGCGTTTCTGCTGGGCGGCGAGGATCAGCGAGAAGGCGAGCGTCGTTCGCGCCGGGCCGGACAGTTCGACCAAGCGCCCCGCGGTCTCGGCCGGGGACCAGACCCCGCCCGAGCGCGCATCCGATCTCGAAACCGAACGAAAGCCGAACATATGGGACCTGAAAAAGGCCGGGGCCCCAGGGCTGGGGTCACCCGGCCGTTCGAATTCAGCGGGACCGGTGCGACCGACTCAGCGGACGGAAGACGCCGATCACCTTGCCTTGGATCGTGACCTTGTCGACCAGGATCGGCTCCATCGCGTCGTTCGCCGGCTGCAGGCGGATCTTCTTCAGCTTCGGCTCGCGATAGATGCGCTTCAACGTCGCCGTCGCGTCCTCGAGCAAGGCGACCGCGATCTCGCCGTTCTCGACCTGTGCCTGCGGGCGGATCAGCACGAGGTCGCCGTCGAGGATGTGGTCGTCGATCATCGAGTCGCCCTTCACGCGCAGTGCGAAGGCGTCCTCGCCGACGAGATCGCGTGGAAGGGTCAGAACGTCGTCATTCGACTCGAATGCGTCGATCGGCCGGCCGGCCGCGATCGTGCCGCGGATCACGAGGGCAAGCCTTGGGAAGATCTCCAAGGCATGACCGACGTCGTGCTCAACCCGGCGGCC
>CAZBOK010000311.1:0-5736 GCA_964493525.1 uncultured Phycisphaeraceae bacterium
CCGCGCGGCGATCGGCGAACCGTCCACCGTGGTCCGCGTCGACCAGGGCGGGATCGAAGTGCTGCGCACCGGCATCCTGTCCGCGGACGACATCTCCAACGCCGCCACGCAGAAGATCCTCTTCGTCTGTTCGGGGAACACGTGCCGCAGCCCGATGGCGGAGGCGCTGATGAAGGCGGCGCTCGCGCGCAAGCTCGGGTTGCGACCCGATCAGGCCGATCGTCTCGAGGCGCACGGTTTCCGGGTGCAGTCGGCGGGCATGTTCGCGGACGAGGGGCGCCCGGCGTCCGGCGGCGCGTTGCGCGCCATGGAGCGCCGCGGCATCGAGCTCCGCGGCCATCGTTCGCGAACGCTCACGCGCGAGCTCCTCGAGCCGCAGGATCGAGTCTTCGCCATGACCGCGGAGATCGCGCGCCACCTGAAGCGCGCGACGTCCCGTCCGGAGAAGATCGCGCTGCTCGACGCGGACGGCCGCGACGTCCCCGATCCGTTCGGCGGGAGCGACGCGGATTACCAGGAGGCGGCGCTCGTGATCGAGAGACACGTCAACCGGTTGGCCGAGGAGCTCGCGTCATGAAGATCGTCGTCGCCGCGGACCATGCGGGCTTCGAGCTGAAGAACATCCTGCGCGACGCGCTGAAGAAGCGCGGGCACGCGGTCGAGGATCTCGGCACGAACTCGAAGGACTCGGTCGACTACCCGGACTTCGCGCACGCGCTCGCGCGCGTGATCGTCGCCGGCGGCGCGGAGCGCGGCGTCCTGGTGTGCGGCTCGGGGATCGGGATGTCGATGGCGGCGAACCGCCACGCCGGCGTGCGGGCGGCGGTGTGCCGCGATCTGTCGGACACGAAGCTCGGCCGCCTGCACAACGACGCGAACGTGCTGTGCATCGGCGCGCGACTCACGGCGGCGCCGCTCGCGGACGAAATGGTCGAGCTGTTCCTCGCGACCGCCTTCGAGGGCGGCCGCCATCAGCGGCGCATCGAGAAGATCCCCGCCGCCGACCGCTGACGTCGCGTCAGCGCGCCTTCGCGCCGAGGCGGATCGCCTTCAACCGCTCGCGATCCTTGCGACGGCGGCGCTCGCTCGGCTTCTCGTAGTAGGCGATGCGCTTGATGCCCTTCGTCACGCCCTCGTTGTTGCAGATCTTGCGCAGACGACGCAGCGTCTTCTCGAGGGGCTCGCCTTCCTTCATCTGAACTCGGATCAAGCGCTCGGACTCCTCTCTGGGGTGTTTCGACTCTGGCGCGCCGTCGTCACGACGGCATGCGCTCTTCGGACTCTTGTGCCTTGACCAACTCGATGATGCGTTCGGCGGACCCGGCCGCGATCAGGTTGGATCGGAACGTTTCGTCGTTCAGCAGCTTCGCGATCTCCGCGAGCGTGCGGATGTGGACCTTCGTCTTGTTCTTCGGCGTGACGAGCAACAGCACCAGATGCGTCGGTCGTCCGTCGATCGATTCGAAGTTGAGACCTTCCTGCGAGACGCCGAGCGTGACGAGCGTGTCGTCGATCTGCTCGAGCGAGCAATGCGGGATCGCGATGCCGTTCTCCATCCCGGTGCTCATCGAACGCTCGCGCACGAGCAGTGCGTCGAGCACGGACTTGCGGTCTTCCGCGGGCAGGCGCCCGGAGCTCGACAGGAGATCCGTCAGACGCTCGATGAGCTGCCATTTGTCGAGGCCGCGCACGTCGAGCATCACGGTCTCGGGGCGCAGCAGCTCCGACAGACGCATCCGGACTCCAACGCGGCGAGCGTGTGAGAGGTGGAGGAAGGGATCGATTCGCAGCAGCCGCGACGGCCGCTGAAGAAGCGCGCGATGCTAGGCCCGAGCGCGCCCGACGGCAAGAGTCCGCGGGAAGCCGCTTTGCGCGCTGCCGGCGCGGGCGAGCGTCCGCACGAATTCGACGAATGCGCGGGAAGCGGCGGCGCGCGCCGTCGTTCTCGGCGCCGTTCCGGAAGTCGCGTGCGCGCAGTTCGGCGGGACCGCAACCGGTCGTGCGGTCCGCGCGCCTCGACGGTTCCCGGACGGCTTCGGGCGGTGCTCCGTGCGTGAGCCTTATCTTCTTGGTGCGCGTTGACTTGGGTTTTTCACGCCCATAGGATCCGACGCGCTCGTGGCGGGGCGGTCGTCCACGAGAGTTCGAATCCACGAAACCGGTTCCGGGAGGGGTTGCCGATGGAGGCAGTCCTGCGTTCCACGTCCAAGCCGTGGCGACTTGCGGCGCTCTCACTCTTCGTGCTCGCAGCGCTCGGCGTCCCACGCCGCGCGCTCGCTCAGGACGTGACGTATCCCGACGAGAAGACGATCGCGCTGCAGTTCGACGAGGTCGAGGGCACTCCGCTCGAGGACTTCATCTCGCTGTGCATGATCCAGACCGGGCTGCAGTTCACGTACACCGGCACCGAGGTGAAGGACGTGAAGCTGCGGTTCATCGGCAAGAAGACGCTGAACCGCGACCAGTTCTGGGCCTACTTCCAGGCCGTCCTCACCGCGAACGACTTCGTGATCGTCCCCTACGGCAACGTGCCCGCGCCGGGCCGGCCGACCGACGGACCCGACTCGGGGTTCTTCCGCATCACGAAGAGCAGTGGCGCCGGCACCGCGGCGAAGCCCGGGTTCATCAAGACGCGCGCGCCGGTCGTGACGCCCGAGCAGCTCGCGAGCTTCCGCTATGACGCGGGCGTCGTGCTCACGACTTCGTTCTCGATGAAGTACGTGAACGCGCAAGAAGCCATGAACATGCTGCAGTCCTACTTCACCGATCCGCTGCTCGAGAGCGTCCGCGCGGTGACGAACTCGAACTCGCTGGTCGTGACGGGGTACGCGCAGACGCTGTACGGCATCAAGCAGTTGATCGATCTCATCGACGTCAAGCCGACGGAGTTCGAGCCGAAGTTCGCCAAGGTGCAGCTCGAGTTCGCGGTCGCGGAAGAGATCAAGCCGATCCTCGACCAGCTCGTCGCCGCCGATCGCGGCCAGGCGACCAACCGACCGGGCACCGTGCCGCAGGCAAACAACAGCGGCCTGCCGGCGAACCTGCAGGAGCCGGAGCCGGTGATCGAGGCCGACCCGCGCACGAACTCGCTGCTCGTGATCGCGGCGCAGAAGAGCCTCGACAAGATCATCCACTTCATCCGCACGCTCGACACCGAAGTCGACCCGCGCGGTGACACGCACGTCTACCGCCTGAAGAACAGCGCCGCGAAGGATCTCGAGGAGGTCCTCAGCGACTGGGCGCAGAACAGCGGCGCCGGCTCGTCGTCGGGCGGAACGCGCAGCGGCGCGAACGGCGCGGCGGGCGGCGCGGGAACGGCGGGGAACAGCGGCTCGCTCGAGCAGCCGATCACCGTCGTCGCCGACGAGGCGTCGAACTCGCTGATCATCACGGCCAGCAAGAGCCGCTACGCGCAGATCCTCGAGATCGTGAAAAAGCTCGACGAGCGCCGCCGTCAGGTGCTGATCGAGACCGCGCTCGTCGAGATCTCCGGCACGTTGAACGACCAGCTCGGCGTCGAACTCGGCTACGTGTCGGTCGCGAAGAACCCGGACAACGACACGAACCGCGGCTTCGGCGTCACGCAGTTCGGCCTGTCGCAGCTCAAGGACACGAACGACGACGGCATCGTCGACACGCGCATCCCGATCGGCATCGCGCCCGACCAGAGCGGAAACGTCGGCATCACGGCCGGCATCTTCTCGGGCAAGGACTTCGCGATCCCCGTCGTGCTGTCGGCGCTCAAGCGCACCACCGACGTCAACGTGCTCTCGCAGCCGTCGGTGCTCGTGAACGACAACGAGGAAGCGATCATCCGCACGATCGACGAGGTGCCGACCTTCACCATCTCGCAAGGCGTGAACTCGGACCAGCAGTCGTTCAACGACTTCGTCGAGGCCGGCATCACGCTGAACATCTCGCCGTCGATCAGCGCGGGCAACTACCTCCGCCTGCTCGTGAAGCTCGAGGTGTCGGCGTTCACGGACCCGTCCGGCAACCCGCCGCCGAAGTCGACGCGCGAGGTCGAGACGAGCGTCACGCTCCCCGACAGCCACACGATGGTGATCGGCGGCATCGTCCAGGACGATCAGCGCCACTCGGAGAGCAAGACGCCGTGGCTCGGCGAGCTGCCGTTGTTCGGTTGGTTGTTCCGCAACACCACCGAGAACGACACGCGGACCAACCTCTACGTCTTCCTCACCCCCCACATCATCAGCGACGACTTCGCGACGCTCGACGAGCTCTCCTATCTCAAGAAGCAGGAGATGGAGAAGCTGAACGGCAAGATCTACCTGGTCGACCCCGACTGGGATCGCGACAACGCCGACACGCGCGTGCTCGACGCGGGCACCGCGGGCGTGTTCGACCTGCCGAGCTACGCGAGCCCGCCGGGCGGAGAAGTCGAGACGACCAAGCCGAAGCCGGCCGAGCCGTATCAGTTCGGCGAGCAGCCGGCGACCACCGGCCCGAACGCGGCGCCGCCGGCCGGCACGCCGCCGACGCCGCAGCCCGAAGGCCAGAAACCCTGATTCGGAACGCCGAGGTGCAGTCGTGCGGGACGTGATCGTTCAAGAGTTGATCCAGGCGGGCGCGCTCTCCGAGGATCGGGTGCGCGAGATCGAGAAGCTCGAGGTCGAGACCGGTCAGTCGTTCGACCGCCTGGTGCTGCAGAAGGGGTACATGTCCGAGGCCGAGGTGTTGAAGACCCTCGGCGGCGTGATGGGGTACGAGTTCCGCCACGACCTGCGCGACGAGACGGTGCCGAAGCCGTTCGTCGAACGCGTCCCGGTGCAGTTCGCACGCAACTACAACCTCGTCGGCCTCGGCGCGCAGAACGGCTCGATGCGCGTCGCGACCTGCGCGCCGCTCGACGTGCACCCGATGGACGACCTCGCGTCGATGATCGGCATCGAGATCGAGCCGATCCTCGCGCCGCGCGCTGAGATCACGTCGCTGATCAATCGCGCGTACAAGGCGAAGTCGGACGTCGTCGGCGAAGCGCTCGACGATCTCTCGGAAGAGGACATCAACTCGCTCGCGGCGCAGGTCGAGGAAGGCGAGGACATCCTCAACGTCGCCAACCGCGCGCCGATCATCAAGCTCGTGAACATGATCCTGTTCAACGCGCTCAAGATGCGCGCGTCGGACGTGCACCTGCAGCCCTACGTCGACCGCCTGCAGATCCGGTACCGCGTCGACGGCATCCTCTACGACATGGAGGCGGCGCCGAAGAAGGTGCAGGACGCGATCATCTCGCGCGTGAAGATCATGGGGAAGATGGACATCGCCGAGCGCCGACTGCCGCAGGACGGTCGCGCGTCGCTGAAGCTCGGCGAAGGCGAGGTCGACGTGCGCATCTCGTCGATCCCTTCGTCGTCCGGCGAGCGCGTGGTCATGCGTCTCCTCGACAAGAGCGCGAAGACCTACAAGCTCGACCAGATCGGCATGGAAGGCCACCACCTCGAGGTCTTCCGGAAATACATCGCCTACACGCACGGCATCATCCTCGTCACCGGCCCCACCGGCTCGGGCAAGACGACGACGTTGTATGCCGCGATGTCGGAGATGAACGCGCACGAGAAGAACATCCTCACCATCGAGGATCCGATCGAATACAACCTCGACGGCATCTCGCAGGTGCAGGTGAACGTGAAGAAGGGGCTCACCTTCGCCGCGGGACTGCGCTCGTTCCTGCGTCAGGACCCCGACGTGATGTTCGTCGGCGAGATCCGCGAC
>CAZBOK010000312.1:0-5729 GCA_964493525.1 uncultured Phycisphaeraceae bacterium
AGGTCGAGGCGATGCTCGCGATGCAGAAGGCCGGCGCCGAGGTGTTCGACTACGGAAACAACATCCGCACCTGCGCGATGGAGGTCGGATGCGAGCGCGCGTTCGACATCCCCGGCTTCGTGCCCGCGTACGTGCGACCCCTGTTTTGCGAGGGGAAAGGCCCCTTCCGCTGGGTCGCGCTCTCGGGCGATCCGGCCGACATCGCCGCGACCGATCGCGCCGTGCTCGAGGCCGTGCCGAACGATCTGGACCTCGCGCGGTGGATCGATCTCGCGGGCAAGCGCATCGCGTTTCAAGGCTTGCCCGCGCGCATCTGCTGGCTCGGCTACGGCGATCGCGCGAAGGTCGGCCTCGCGTTCAACGAGCTCGTTCGCACGGGCAAGGTGAAGGCCCCGATCGTCATCGGCCGCGATCACCTCGACTGCGGATCGGTCGCGTCACCGAACCGCGAGACGGAGGGGATGAAGGACGGGACCGACGCGGTCGCCGACTGGCCGATCTTGAACGCGATGGTGAACGTCGCGTCGGGCGCGACGTGGGTTTCGGTGCATCACGGGGGAGGCGTCGGGATCGGATACTCGATCCACGCCGGGCAGGTGATCTGCGTCGACGGGACGCCGCAGGCGGCGGAGCGGGTGGAGCGGGTGCTGACGAACGATCCGGCGATGGGCGTTCTGCGGCACGCGGATGCCGGTTACGAGACGGCTTTCGAGACCGCGGAGCGGGAAGGGGTGGACGTCCCGATGCAGCGGAGGTGACGCCCGGGACCTGGGCCGGGGTTTTCGAAGGTTCCGGTTCCGGGGCTCGAGGACGCGCGCGCTACCGGCGCTCCTCCTGCAGTTGGATCCGGTCGCCGGCGACGTACGGCGGCGTGAACTCCGACAGGAGGAGCGTGCCGCCGGCCGCGCGATTCACGAAGCCGTGCGGCACGTTCATCGGGATGTGCACGAGTGTCCCCGCCTTGACGCGCTTCCACTCGCGGTCGACCAGGAAGTCGCCCTCGCCTTCGAGCACGTAGACGGTCTCGTCGGCGTGGCGATGCAGGTGCGGCGCGAACTTGCCGGTGACGCGCACGAGGTGCGCGGAGCTGCGCGGCGCGTCGGTCAGCAGGTCGACGATCTGCGGATCGCCGGCCGGTGCGCGCGCGAGGCGGTCGGTCGCGTCGATGATCGCCGGCGTGCGCGGGATCTCCTCGGGCGGGATCACCGAGAAGTCGTTGAACAGCGATTCGCAGCCGCAGAGCGCGAGGGCGGCGAGCAGCGGGATCGATCGAGTCGGTCGGATGCGTCGGGTCACTTCTTCTCTCCACAGTCGACGTGCAGGACGTCGTCGCGACCGCCGCCGGCATAACCGATCGCGGCGAGACCCGGGTCGACGCCGCTCCTCGCGGTCATCGTGCGTGCGTGCCGCGGGTCGCGCCGGAACCCGTCGATCACGCGGCCGAGCTCGATCGCGTGCGGGTCGTCCTTCGCATACCGATTCACCTGCTCGCGCGGATCGTCGGCGATCCGGTACAGCTCGAAGCACTCGAGCGGGAAGCCGACTCCGGGCCGCAGATGATACGGAGGCTTCCGCGGCCGCGCGCCGGTCGGGTTCGCGATCAGCTTCCATTCGCCGTCGGACGCCGAGAGCACGAGATCCTCCCACTCGGCGAAGACGTGGCGGCGCTCGGTGCGCTCCGCTGCGCCGTCGAGCAGCGGGACGAGGTCGAAGCCTTCCGCATCCGCGCGCGGTTCGGTCCGTGCGAGGTCGAGAAAGGTCGGGAACAGATCGACGAGTTGCGCGAGCGCGTTCGATCGACGGCCGGCAGGGAATCGGCCGGGGGACGTCGCGATCAGCGGGACGCGCAGCACCGAGTCGTAGATCGACGCGCCGTGGCCGAAGTAGCGGTGGTGGTCCGCCAGCTCCTCGCCGTGATCCGCCGTGACGACGACGACCGCGCCGTCGAGCAGCCCGCGCCGCGCGAGCGCGTCGTGGATGCGCTGCAGCCGCGCGTCCGCGATGAACAAACCGGCGTCGTAGAGCGCGCGCACTTGCCGCAGATCGGCGTCGGTCGGCTCCGCGTCGTGCAGCGTCCACGCGCGCAGGTGTTCCGACACTCGATCGCGCGGCGCGGAGTCATCGGGGCCGAGCGCATCCCGGATCGGGCCGGCGTACGCCGGGTCTCGGAAGCGCGCGAGGACCTCCTCCGGCGGCGTGTAGGGATCGTGCACGTCGTAGAGGTGCACCCACAGGAAGAACGGCCCCTGGTCCGCGGAGCGCGTCTCGATCCACTCCGTCGCCGCTCTCTCGACGCGCTCGTCCCACGTGCGCTGCGTCGTGCATTGCGCTTCGCCGCCTTCCGCGACGAGGCGGCCGTCGACGCCGTCCTTCGCAACGTCGAAGCCGCGCAGCCAGAACGGCCAGCGCGTTCGATCGAGGTTGGAGACGAACGCGGCGGTCGCGTAGCCCGCGCGCTGCAGCAGGACCGGGAACGGGACGTGGCTCGAATCGAGCGAGCCGCCGTTCTCGCGCAGGCCGTGCGTCGCCGGGTACTTGCCCGTCAGGAGCGACGCGAGCGACGGATGCGTCTCGCCGCGCGGCGCGAAGCAGCGCTCGAACAACACGCCCTCCGCCGCGAGCGAATCCGCGAACGGCGTCGGCGATTCGCGCGCCTCGCGGTTGCCGTAGCAGCCGAGTCGATCGGCGCGCGTGGTGTCGAGCGTGAAGAGGATCAGGCTCGGCGGACGGCGACGATCCGCGCAAGCGACGAGGAGCCAGCCGACCGCTGCGCCGGCGAGCGCGAGGGCGACGATCGCGAACGCGACGCGGGAGCGGCGCACGTCGTCACGTCCGCCGCGGCGCGGGGCCGCCGATCACTCGTCGACGCGGCCCTGCTCCATCCAGCGCTGCACCTGATCGTCCGGGTGCGCGTCCATGCGCGTGATGATCCAGTGGCCGTTCTCGACGCGCAGGGTGACGTAGTAGTCCTCGTACGACTTGGTGAATCGGTTGAGGAACGACACCTTGTAATCGAACTGCGCGGGCGTCCACCAATACCGCAGGTACGCGCCGGTGCACTCGATCTTGTAGTGGAGCGGGCCGCCGCCTTCGTCGCGGTACCAGGTCGGGAAGAGCTTCACGTCGCGGATCAGCACGAAGTCTTCCGGACCGCCGCGCGACTCCTTGCCCTTCTTCATGAACTCGGAGACGTCGCCGCGGCGCTCGCCGTTCAGCGGCGTCGTCTTGCCGCTCTTGCGCATCTCGCTCTGACGGCCGAGGTCGTAGGACATCACGTTGCCGAGGTCGACCGGGTTCATCGCGTCGAGCGCGTCGACGAACATCTTGAGAGTGTCTTCCTGCGGGCGGTACTCGTGCAGCGGGTAGTACCGCAGCATGTAGTCGTCGCCGGACGGGTCATCGCCCCAGAGGCCGGTGATGAAGTCGTACAGCTCGAAGAAGCGGACCATGCCTTCCGCCTGCACGAACACCTGCGCGAACGCGCCGACGTCCCAGTTGTTGTTCTCGACGAACGGGACCGACGGCTGCCCCTCGCGCTGCGGGCGCTCGAACGGACGCATGTCGGGCAGCGCCCAGATCAGCGAGCGGCCGGCCGGAGCGCGCGCCTCGTTGCTCCAGTCGCCGAGGTGCCACTCCTTGTAGTGGCCCTCCTCGAACACGCCGATCGAGCGGCCGTCGATGCCGAGCCGCCACGAGCGGCAGTTCTGCACCCCCGCCCAGAGGTTGCGGGTGATGTAGACCTCGGCGCCGAATCCCGGGCCGATGCCGATGTTCGCCTTCACGATGTCGAGCGCGTCGAGCGCGCGGTTCGGGATGTACCAGAGCACGCGCTGCCACGCGGGCCAGAAGAAGCCGGCGGCCTGCACCGACGAGTTGTCGAGGCGCTCCTGCAACGCCGTGATCGACGCGTACTCCGGCGGCGGCGGATTGAACAGCGAGCACGCCGGAATCGAGCAAAGAAGGACCACGAACGCCGAGAGGGCGCGAAGACGCATCGGAGGACTCCCGCAACCGAACCGGCGCCGTCTTAAAGAGGCGGTTGCCTCGATTCAACAACGGCGCGGAGAGGTCGTGCATCGGCGGCGCTGCCGCGCGCGCGAGGCGCCTCTATCCTCTCGCCGTGCGCCGCCTATCGCTCGCCCTGCTCGGTCCGCTCGTCGTGCTCGCGGCGGTCGAGATCGTCCTGCGCGCGGCGGGCGTCGAACCCGATCCGCCGTTCTTCCGGATCACGCGCTTCACCGACGGCCGGATGCGCGTCGTCGTTCCGGCGCCCGCGTCGACGGAGTGGGGCGACGCGACGTTCGCGGAGACGAAGCCCGCCGGCGCGTTCCGCATCGTGTTCCTCGGCGCATCGACGACCTTCGGGACGCCGTACGCGCCGCAGTGCACGATCCCGAAGCTCGTCGCCGCACGACTGCACGCGCTGTTCCCCGAGCGCGCGTTCGACGTGATCAACCTCGGCGTCCCGACCGAGCCGATCCGCACGGCGCGGCGGCTCCTGCCCGTCGCGCTCGCGGCCGGCGCGGATCTCGTCGTCCTCGAATCCGGGCACAACGAGTTCCTGCCGAACAACCTCTCGCGCGACGCGGTCGCCGTGGAATGGGCTCGCGAACGGCTCGCCGAGACGCGGATCGGCCGCCTGCTGTTCCACGCGCTCGGGAAGGATCGATCGGCCGGCGAGCCGGGCGACGCGGCGGGGATCGCGCGCGGCGCGTTCGCGGCGATCGACGCGCCGCTCCTGCTCGCCGAGGACGCGCGCGAGCTGCGCGATCGGATCGAGCGCGACTACGAAGGCGAGCTCGCGCGATTCGTCTCCGACGCGCGCGCGGCGCGCGTGCCCGCGATCGTCATCGTGCCGCCGTCGAACGAGGCGGAGTATTGGCCGGAGCGATCGTTCCTCGATGCTCCCGCGCGCGCGTCGCTCGACACCGTGCGCACGGCGCTGGCGCGGATCGAGGACGCGAAGCTCGCCGCGACGCACGGGAATCTCGAAGAGGCGCGGCTCGGCCTCATGCAGTGCGAGGTGCTGCTGAAAAGCGCGCCGTCGCTCGCGATCGTGCTGCATCGACGCGCGGACTTCCTGCTCGCGCTCGGGCGCGACTCGGAAGCGCGCGCGGGGTTCGATGCCGCGGCCGACGCGGACCTCACGCCGGTCTCCGCGACGCCGCGAGCGAAGGCCGCGATGCGATTGATCGCGCGCGAGCACGGCGCGTTCGTCGCGGACGCGCAAGTCGCGTTCGAGCGCGCGGCGGCCGGCGCGCAGCACGGACTCGTCACGCCGCCGCTCGTCGTCGACCACTGTCATCCGTCGCTCGCCGGCCAGAACCTCGTGGCGACGACGGTGCTCGACGCGATCCGCGGCGCCGCGCTCCTGTGTCCGCGCGACGCGTGGCCCGCCGCGCGCGATCTCGCGCCGGATGACGCGCTCCGCGCCGCGGGAGCGGGGCCGCGCATGGCGGAGCCGCCCGAGTCCGCGGCGGCGTTCGCCGATCTGCGCTTTGCGCTCGTGTCGTTCGCGCCGCGGCTCTACGCGGAGCGCGCGGCGGCGCGGTTCGCGCGCACCGCGCCGTTCGCGCCGAATGCCGGCGTCGCACGCGGCGGCCTCGCGATCGCGCGTCTGCTCGCGGGCGACGTCGACCGCGCGCGCCGCGAGATCGCCGAGCTGCACTCGGGACCCGGCGCCGCGGACCTCGATCGATTCCTCGCGCTCATGGCCGAATCGAGCGAGC
>CAZBOK010000313.1:0-5696 GCA_964493525.1 uncultured Phycisphaeraceae bacterium
CCTGCACGCGGCCGAGTGCGGCGTGAAGGAGTCGTCGTTCCGCGCGCGCGCCACGTTGAGCGCGGTCGCGCTTGACGACGCATCTTCGATCCTGATCGCGTGGCCGCGCGGGGCGCCCGCGCCGACGCCCGTTGTCCGCCACGTGCTGAACGTGGGAGCGCCGGCCAGCGCGCTCACGTGGACCGCCGTCGCCGATCCGCCGGCGCCCTGGCTCGCGATCGCACCGTCTTCCGGCGGCGACGGAGACGCGGTCGCGTTGACGCTCGTGCCCGTAGCGGCGGTCGACGGGTTCCAGGCGACCGTGGTGCGGTTCACGAACACGCTCGACCCGACCGACGTCGCGAGCGTGGTGGTGTCGTCGAACGTGACGCTACCGCGTGCGGTGCTCGGGCTCGACGACGTCCACCGGATCGAAGTCCCGTGGGTCGTGGGCACGCCCGGTCCCGCTGCTTTGACGCGCCACGTGATCGACGTCGGCGATCCGTGGTCGGGCCTTGCGTGGTCCGCGGAGGTCGAATCATCCGCGTCGTGGCTGCATGTCGAGCCGCCCGGCGGACTCGTGTCGAACCAGACGGTGAGCGGCGCATCCGTGCCGGTGACGATCTCGTTCTCCACCCGCGGGCTCGCCGCGGGGGTGCACTCATCCGCGGTGGTATTCCGATCCATCGACGATCCCGCGCAGGTGATCTCGGTGAGTGTCGATCTCGGCGCCGTCCTGCCGGACCCCGACCTCTGCGTCACGGGCGCGACGTCGATCGTCGCGACGTACACGCCAGGCGACGTCGCGCCACCAGCGACGGCGATTGCGGTGGGAAACTGCGGCGCGGCCGACTCGGTCTTGACGTGGTCCGCGATCGTGGAGCCGCCGTGTTCGTGGATCTCCGTCGCACCGTCGTTCGGGTCCGGCCTTGCCGGCGGCGCGGCGACGCCGGTCACCATCACGATCGCTCCGAACGGGCTCGCGGTCGGCACGCACACCGTGAACGTGCGATTCGTCGCCGCCGGCGATCCTTCCGATGCACACTCGATTCCCGTCGGCGTCGAAATCCTCACGCCGCCGTCGAATCTCGTTCTCTCCGACGCGTCGCCGATCCGGGTCGACATGATCGTGGGTGACGTGGCGCCGGCGCCGCTGCCGCTCGAAATCGCGAACGCGGGTGACCCGCTCTCCACGTTGGTCTGGACCGTCTCCGCGAATCCCCCGGTCGCGTGGATGGATGTCGCGCCGCACGGCGGCACCGTCCCCGGCGGATCGAATGCGCCGCTCGCACTCACGTTCTTTCCCGCCGGATTCCCCGACGGGCGACGAGAGACGACGCTGAGCTTCGTGAACGTGGCGAACTCGACGGACCGCGCCGACCTCGACGTCTCGCTGATCCTCGAGGACCCGACATTCGTGCCCGGCGACCGACTGATCGCGTCGCTCCAGGGTGCCGGCGACGCGGCTGCAGCGCGGTTCGAGGGAGTGGTCGGCATGCGCCTCTTGATCCGCATTCCTCCACACCGGGTCACCGGGCCGACGATTTTCACGGTGGCGGATGATGACGGCGTCACGGTTCGCAGTTGGCTCGTGCGACCGAACTCGAGGCCGAGACGCGCCGTCGTCAAGCTGCGTGCCTCCGGGCACTTCACGCTCACGCTGCTCGCGGCATCAGGTCCCGCGTCGGTCGACCTCCTCACTGATCGCCGGCTTCCGCGCGCCGCGCAGAGTCGCGTGCGCACGCGGACGCTCGCGGGAAGCGGCGCGTCGGAGACGCTCCGTCTGCTTGCCCTGCCGGACACGACGTCGAGCATCGAAATGAAGGTGTTATCGGGAGTCGGTCGATTGCAGTTCGACCTGTTCGGTCCGGATGCGTCGCAGTTCGACGTGGAGCCCTTCCTCACGGCCACTCGCAATGGAGGGCTCTCGCTCCGCGAGTTCCCGCTGCACGCCGTCGGCGACTATCGCGCGCGGATCGTGACGCTCCCGGACGGTCCCGTCCGCGTGCGCGCCCAGATCCGGCTCGCGCAACCGCCGCTCGGCAATTCGACGATCGTCCTGAAATAGCGCGCTCCGCGAGACCGGCGAGCGACCAGGGGTTTGTCAATCGGTCGATAGACCGGTCAGTGGCTCTCGGCGGAGTTCACGCAACGTGAAGCCTGCGACGCGCAATGGCTCCGCAAAAACTCGGCAATGTCGAGTCAGCAGTAGTCGGTAGGTAATTCCGAGTAAATGAGCATCGCAGATCGATATGTCGCGAACATTGACGGTTCCTCATTGCCGCGCTGACGCTCGATGGGCACGCTCGCCGCCCCTCCATTCAAGGATGTCGCCGGTCGCCGTGAAGGACGGCCCGGACCGGACCGCGCGAGCATTCGCGCGAACGCAGTCACGCCCTAGCCAGGACCGTTCCCACTACGCGGGAAGGAGAGGAGTGCCACCGTGACCCAACATCTCGGCAACTGCAACTTCGATCACGGAACGGAAGGCGGACACAACGGGGTCGATGGATCGATCTCGAGCACCGGCACGGAACGGCGGTCCGGCGCGCGCCGGTCGACCGCGTTTCGACTTCGCGGTCGTGCCGCATGAGTACGCTGACAGTCGGCGGCCCGGCCCGGCGTGTCGAATCGCCTGGTCGTCGGGGCGGCGCGCCCCAGCGATTGCGCGTCTTGCTCGCGGAGCCGCGCGCGGGATTCCGCAGCGCCGTCATGAGGTTTGGTTCCGGCGCGAGGGAGGTAGAGCTCGTCGTCGAGTCGGTCGAATCGCTCGCGCGCGCGCTGGAGGCCGTGCCGCACGTCGCCCCCGACGTGCTCTTGCTCGACGCGGAGCTGAAGTCGAGTCTCGCGGAGGTCGAGTTGCGCGTGCGATCGAGCTGTCCGGGAACTCTCGTTCTGTTGACGAGCAGTGGGCTCGAAGAGAGTCGCGTCGCCGCTGCTCCTGAACCACCATCGTCGAACGGCCACTGCCTGATGGAGTCGAAGAAGCGCGCGCTGCGCGCGCTTCTTCGACTCCGAGATGTACTGTCGCGGGTCGCGTCAGCGTCCGCGAGCCCCGCAATCGACGGAGACCGTCCGGGATCCCACGAGTTGAACAGGGAGCGAGTCGCAACGCTGACGAGGCGCGAACGCGAGGTCCTCGGC
This sequence comes from uncultured Phycisphaeraceae bacterium, assembly GCA_964493525.1. Lineage (GTDB taxonomy): Bacteria > Planctomycetota > B15-G4 > B15-G4 > JADJEK01 > CAZBOK01. Next base: position 3,124 of record CAZBOK010000313.1, read on the forward strand.
TTCATCGCGACCGGAATCGGCAAGAAACAGGTGGCGTATCGCCTCGGCCTCAGCGTTCACACCGTGAACCGACACGTCACCAGCCTGATGACGAAACTCGACATCCACGACCGCGTCGAGCTCGCGCGCTTCGCGATCCGCGCGGGGTTGGTGGACGTATGAGCTACCGCGCCGCGGCGTCGCGCCAGGGGATCGAGCGCTCCAGGCCGAGGTTCGCGATCTCCGAGACGTCGTCGAAGTCGTGCATGTCCTCGGAGTCGATGCCGTAGCAGCCGAGCAGCACGTGCACGTCTTCGTCCTCGTCGCCGTGCACGTTGCCGAACCAGCGGTAGGCCATCACGAGGTCGCCGTCGTGGAGGCATGCGCCGATCGGCGATTTCGTCGTGGTCCACTCGTCGATCCAACGGCGCAGGCGCCAGCCGTCGTTCGTGGTCTTGTCGCCGATCGTGATCGCTTCGAAGAAGCAGCCGTTCGCGTCGACCGGAGTCGTGAAGCCGCGGCCGATGAAATGGAGGCGCCCGGGCGAGATCGCGCCGGGGCCGGATTCGAACAGCAGCACGGGTCGCGAGTTGCCGCACCAACCGCAGCCTTCGCCGCCGACGGTGACCGTGCCGAGCCGCGTGAATGCCGCGCCGTCGTCGGTGCGCTTCACGCGCGCGACCTGCCACGCATGGCGCTCGCCCTTCGCGTCCTTCACCGGGACACAGACGCCCACCGCGAGCTCGTGCGTCTCCGGATCCTCCGCGGCGCCGGGCGGCATCTCGCTGCGCAGGTCGCCGAGGTCGCCGTGCGGTGCGAAGCCGCCGGTGTCGTCGACGACGAACGTGCGGATCGCAGTCTCGGCGTCTCGCCAGAGCAGGATCGCCGGGTGTCCGCCGAGCAGCGTCGCGCTGATGGCGCAGCCTCTTGACTCCGGCAGGAGCGACGGCGCCGCGGCGTCGAGTCCCGCCGCGTCGGGTGCGACGAGACACTGCACGCCCTCCGCCGTCGGCACGAACAACCACACGCGCGTGCCGTCCGACACGGCCGTCGGATCGCCGGTCACGGCGCCCACGGGAATCGACCGGATCGCGACCGCGTCTTCGAACTTCTCTTTGGCGATCACGCGGCGCCGTGTCAGTGCTTTCTCGCGCGTCACCGTGAACAGCAGGAGCTGACCCGCGTGGTCGACGACGACCGGCGCGAACGTCGTCTTGCCCATGCCGCCGAAGCGCGCGGCGCAGCCGGCGCCGTACACGTCCGTCACGTCGGCGCGCACCGTGCCCGGATCGAACGTTCCGTTGCGGTTCCAGTCGACGAGCGTCGCGTCGCCGTCCTCCTTCACGTTGAAGCGGTACGGCCCCTTCGCGAGGTACGCGAGCCGCGCGAACGGCACCTCGAGGCGCTCCGGCAGGCGGTTCTCGTTCAGCACGACCGAGGCGAGCTCGCCGTGGCTGTAGTGGATCTTGTTGCCGTCGTCCTCGAAGCCGTAGCTGAATGCGTAGCTCATCAGCGACGTGTACGTCGGACACATCCCCGGCAGCGGTCCGCCCGAGTGCGAGAGGCCGACCTGATGTCCGAACTCGTGCAGGAAGCACGCCCACAGCGCGCCGGTCCCGCAGCCGCCCATGTCGCCGAGCTCCGCGGCCTGCCCGCCGCCGCCGTTGTTCAGCTCCATGTAGTGCGCGAGTCCGCGCGCGGACTTCGGGAGGTTCTCGTTGCCGAGATCCCACCACGGCTTGCCCGGAGTGCCGGGCGGCAGCGTCGGCAGCCAGACCGGATGCAGCGCGATGCCGGTCGTGCCGTCCGGGTTCGCGTTCTTCAGCTCCGACCACGTCTTCACGACGCGCGCGACCTCGCGCGCGCAGAGCGCGCCGTCGGTCTCGAAGTAGCGCTGCACGTAGACGAAGCAGTCCTTGTGGGTCGGCGACGCGCCGAGCGCCGGGAAGTCGAGCGCGCCTTCGCCGCGGATCTCGACGCCGTCCGCGAGCCCGTCGTGGTCGGTGTCAGCGTCGAGCGGATCGGTGCCGAGCTTCGCTTCGGTCGCCGCGTCGAGTCCGTCGCCGTCTGCGTCTGCGTCGCCGTCCTTGAACGAGAGGTACGCGAGCACGTCCTGTCCGCGTCGGTACTCGTCGTCGCGCCGGAACACGACGAGGTCGGCGCGGTGATCGCCGTTCAGGTCGCCGGCCGCGAAGACCGCGTTCGGCGGCAACGCGGCGAGCTCCGGCACCGCGATCGGGTGGCCGGGGTCGGAGGCGAGCGCGAGGTTCGCACCGGTGATCTCGTCGGCGACGCCGTCGCCGTCGAAGTCGGCGCGCACGGACGGCGAGACCGTCGTGGACGGCGCCGCGCCCGGCGCCGCGGCGATCGGCGCCGGCGTGCCGCCGGCGGGCGCATCATCCGCCGCGTGCCACTGCTGGTCGTCGCCCCACGAGACGACCTTGCGCGCGCCGTCGCCGCGCACGATGACGATCTCGGCGCGGCCGTTGCCGCCGATGCGGATCGACGCCTCGCGGAGGTCCGCGCCGAGGTCGCGCGCCGCGGTGACGGGCGCGATGAACTTGCCGCCGCGCACCGAGCGGGCGACGTCGACG
>CAZBOK010000314.1:0-5658 GCA_964493525.1 uncultured Phycisphaeraceae bacterium
AGGACCGAGACCCCCGCGAGCACGGCGCGCGGCAATCCGAACACGCCGGAATCGCCGGGCCGCGGGACCGGCGCGAGTCGCTCCGTCGCGGGCGCGGAGCGGGCCGGGAGCACGACCACGAACGTCGCGCCCCGCCCTTCGCCGTCGCTCTGCGCGGCGACCGTGCCGCCATGCAGCCCGACCAACTGCTTCACGATCGCGAGCCCGAGGCCGAGGCCTCCCGACCGGCGCGTGCTGCTCGGATCCGCCTGACGGAAGCGATCGAACACGAACGGCAGGAATTCGCGCGCGATTCCCTGCCCGGTGTCGACGACGGACAGCTCGACCGAATCGCCGACCGCCTTCACCGCGATCCTCACGTCCCCGCCGCTCGCGGTGAACTTGATGGCGTTCGACAGCAGGTTCGACACCACCTGCTGGAGTCGCGCCGGATCACCGTGCACGTGCGCCGGAGACGACGGCGCGACCCACGACAACCGCACGCCCTTGTCGGCCGCGATCGGCTGCAACGCCTCGAGCGCGGTGCGAACGATGTCCGCGAAGTCGCAGATCTGCTCGTCGAGCCGGAGCTTCCCGGAGAGCATGCGGTTGACGTCCATCAGATCGGCGACGAGCTGGGCCTGGACTCGCGCGTTGCGCTCGATGACGTCGACCGCGCGGGCGACCTCGCCGTGGAGCGACGGGTTCAGCTTCAGGATCTGCGTCCATCCGATGATGGCGTTCAGCGGCGTGCGCAGCTCGTGCGACAAAGTCGCGACGAACTCGTCCTTGAGACGGTTCGCGCGCTCCGCGTCCGCGCGCGCGACCCGCTCGCTTGCGAGCAGTTGGGAGCGCTCGGACTCGGCGGCCATGCGCGCCGTGACGTCGGTGAGCGTGATCACGACGCCGGTCACCGCGTCCATCGGCCCCCGGAGCGGACCGATGCTCGCCAGCAGTTCGAGCGTTCTCCCGTCTGACCTGCGATAGCGGAATTCCACGCCGCGCGACGTCTCTCCCGCGAGGCCTCGCGCGAGCACGTGTTCGATCTCGCCCGCGGCGCTCGATTCGAATCGGAACGCGTCGGCGAACGGCCGCTCAAGCGGCTGCCCGCCGCAGATGTCGCGAGCCGACTGGTTGCACCGCACGATCACGCCGCGCGCGTCGCACACGATCATCGCGTCAACGGCCTGCTCGAGGATCGCGCGCGACAGCTCTTCCGCCGCGACGGCCGCGCGATGCGCCACCTGCTCGCGCAGATCGGTGACGACGACGCCGATCGCCGCGCCGGAGTCGGCCGGAAGCCGCTGCATCGAGAGGTAGCAGCACGCGGACCCGCCGTCTTTCGTCGCGAGCCGGAGCTCCCCGTGCGCGGGCGACGACTGGCAACCGGCGAACAGCGTTTCGCAGGCGGCGCGATCGCTCGGAGCGACGTGATGGACGAGCAGCGTCGCGACCAGCTTCTCGGGCGGCGTCGCGAGCATGTTCGCGAGCTGCTGGTTGCAGTACAGGATGAGGCCGCTCGCATCGAGTGTCGCGGCGCCCTGTTGCATCCGCTCGATCAGCTCGCGGTACGGACGGTCGGCGCCCTCGAGCGTGAACACGCGCTTGCCGTCCGGCCCGTCGATCACGAACGCGTCGACGCGGTTGTCGCGGATCGCGGCCGTGAACTCCTCGGCGTCATGGAGCCTGCGCAGGAGCGCCTCGTTCTCCGCGCGCAGCCCGGCGAACTCCCGCCCCGCCTCCCGATCGCCTCTGTCGTCGGTCGTCACGGCTGAACTCCGGGCGGAACGACGCCGAGCGAACGGAGCAGTCCGTTCCGGTCGTCGAACCCGCCGATCATGCGCGTGGCCGGTCGCGGCCACGCCTTCACCAGGGTCGGCGCCGCGGACACGCTATCGGCGCGCGCCTCCGATGGCTGGCTGTAGAGATCGAACACCCGCAGGTCGTAGCGACCCGGGAAGAACTCGTCGCACACCGACTTGATCAGCCCGATCGCCTCCGCGGAGCGCGACGTCATCCCCGAGACGTAGAGACGCAGGACCAAGTCCTCGATCGGGTCGGCGGCGTCGTTCGACTGGCGGCGAGCGGAATGCACGTCAGCCCGAGCCGACCGGCCTCAGCTGCAGTCCGACGAGCAGCTTCTCGGTGTCCGAGAGATCGCCGATGATCCGGCGCAGCGGCTCCGGGAGCGTGCGCACGAGCGTCGGGATGGCGACGATCTGATCGCCCGCAGCGCGCTGGGGGTTCTTCATCAAGTCGATCACTTCGATCGCGTAGCGCCCTTCGAGGTGCTCGGCGCAGAACCGCTTCAAGTTCGCCACCGCGGCGACGGACCGCGGCGTCTGTCCCGCCACGTAGAGCCGCAATGACCAGAGATCCGCGGATTCCCGCGCTCGTCGTTCCGCCGATGTCACGTTCGCCATGATCATCTCCTCCCGCTTCCCGATCCGGAATCGCTCGCGTCCGAATGCCGAATCTTCGAGATGCGCTCGCACTCGGCAATGCGGGACTCGAGCCGCGCCGCCTCGGACTTCGTCGACTTCGCGAGCTCGGCGCGCTCCGCTTCGAGATCCGACGTGAGCGCGGCGATCTGCGCGATGAGCGCGGCCTGCCGCCGCTCGCTCGCGCGCTGCCGCTGCGCTGCCTCCGTGGCGCGCGCCGCTTCGACCGCGGCTTCTCGCGATTCCTGTGCGATGCGCATCGACCCGGTGAGAACGCCTTCGGGCCCGACGTACACGTCCAGCAGGTCGACGCCGTTCGACGTCAGCACGAATTCGCGGATCTGATTCGAGTGCGCCATGCCGCGGGATTTCAGCACGTAGATGCCGCGGTTGCGCTCGCCACCAAGCTCGATATTGCGCAGCAAGATCCAGGTATCGACGATCGACGAGAGTCCGATCTCCGTGGACTCGGTCGTGCCTCCCGCGGTCGTGAGGTTGGTGAACATCGCGGTCGCGCCGCGCGACTTCAGGAAGTCCACCATGCGGCTCAACATCGCTTCGGCTTCGGCGCGTTGTCCCGCGTTCGTGAAGTTGCTCACCGGGTCGAGGATGACGCTGGACGGTTCGAACTCGCGGATGATCGCATGCATCCGCGCGAGGTGGGTTTCCAGTCCGTACGTGGCGGATCGCGTCGCCTCGATTCGCAGCAGTTTCTCGTCGAGGTGCTTCTGCAGATCGAGCCCGACCGACCGCATGTTGCGCACGATCTGGTCGGGGCTCTCCTCGAACGCGAAGTAGAGGCAGCGCTCGCCGCGCGCGCACGTCGCGGCCGCGAAATTCGCCGAGATCGTGCTCTTGCCGGTGCCCGCGGTGCCGGAGATGAGGATCGACGAGCCCTCGTAGTACCCGCCGCCGCCGAGCATCGAGTCGAGGCGCTCGATGCCGGACGACACGCGCTCACTGCTCACCGAATGGTTGAGGCGCACGGCGGTCAACGGCAGCACGGTGATTCCGGTGTCGTCGATGAGGAACGGGTACTCGTTGGTGCCGTGCGACGAGCCGCGGTACTTCACGATCCGCAATCGCCGCGTCGAGACCTGCTCCGTCACGCGATGGTCGAGGAGGATCACGCAGTCGGAGACGTACTCCTCGAGTCCCTGGCGCGTGAGCGTGCCGTCGCCGCGCTCGGCGGTGACGATCGCCGTGATGCCGCGGTCCCTGATCCAGCGGAACAGCCGGCGTAGCTCCGAGCGCAGCAGGTTCTCGTTGGTGAAGCCGCCGAACAGCGTCTCGAGCGTGTCGAGCACGATGCGCGTGGCGCCGATCGAGTCGATCGCGAAGCCGAGGCGGATGAACAGTCCTTCGAGATCGAACTCGCCGTTCTCGTCGATCTCCGCGCGCTCGACGTGCACGTGATCGATCGCGAGCATCTTCTGGTCGATCAACTCCACGACGTCGATGCCGAGCGAAGCCACGTTCTCGCCGAGCTCGCGCGCCGACTCCTCGAAGGCGACGAACACGCCGCGCTCGCCGAACTCGCGGGCGCCGTTCACGAGGAACTCCATCGCGAGCAGCGTCTTCCCGCAGCCCGCCGAACCGCAGATCAGCGTGGGCCGTCCCTTCGGCAGTCCGCCGCCCGTGATCTCGTCGAGGCCCGCGATTCCCGTCCGACACTTCCGAACGCCTTGCGGGGGCGGGCGCGTCGGGGACTTCCTCTTCACGGTGCGGCGAACCTCGCGCGGGGTCCGGTTCGGTCTCGGTGGGCAAACAACCCTAGTCGAACTCGCGGGAGTCGCAATCGACCGCATCGCCGAGCCCCACTGGATTCCGGACCGAAACTGTCCGATTTTCCCGATTGCCGCATCGGCAAGCCTCGGGCATATAGTCCGCTCCCGGTCCTCTTTCGGCCGGTGATGAGGTCCTCATGCTTCGCATGTCCCGACAAGCCGATTACGGGCTCGTGCTCCTCGCGTGCTTCACGCAGCGCCATCGCCGCGATCGCGCGGAGCTCGGCAGCGAGTCCGACATCGTGACGGCGCGCGACCTCGCGCACGAGACGCACCTCCCGGCGCCGATGGTGATGAAGATCCTGAAGGCCCTGGCGCGCCACGGGCTCCTTCAGTCGGTGCGCGGCGCTCACGGCGGCTACCGTCTGCACCGCCGCGCGGAAGAGATCACGGTCGCGGAGATCATCACCGCTCTGGACGGCCCGATCGGCGTGACCGAATGCGCGGGCACCGATCACACGGGGTGCAGCATTGCGGCGCTGTGCGCGCTCCGCAGCAACTGGCAGACGATCAACGGCGTCGTTCGCGACGCGCTCGAGCGCGTGACGCTCGCGCAGATGGCCGGGCCACGGTTCGCGCGCGCGCCCGTCGCGCTGCCGATCGGAGGTCCGCGATGAGCACGCAAGACCTGAAGTCGTTCACCGACCACGGTTATCGCTACGGTTTCACCTCCGACTTCGAGGCCGACTCGGCGCCGCCGGGCCTGAACGAAGGAACGGTCCGCTTCATCTCGCACAAGAAGCAGGAGCCGGAGTGGCTCCTCGAGTGGCGCCTGAAGGCGTTCCGCCACTGGCTCACGATGAAGGAGCCGACTTGGCAGAACGTCCACTATCCGAAGATCGATTACCAGGCCTCGTCCTACTACTCGGCGCCGAAGTCCGCCGCGCGCCCGAAGTCGCTCGACGAAGTCGACCCCGAACTGCTCGCCACCTACGAGAAGCTCGGCATCCCCCTGCGGGAGCAGGAAGCGCTCGCGGGCATCGCGGTCGACGCGGTGATGGACTCGGTCTCCGTCGCGACGACCTTCAAGGACAAGCTGAAGGATCTCGGCATCATCTTCTGCTCGTTCAGCGAGGCGGTGCGCGAGCACCCCGACCTCGTGCGCAAGTACCTCGGCACCGTCGTCCCCTACACCGACAACTTCTTCGCGACGCTCAACTCCGCGGTGTTCTCGGACGGCTCGTTCGCGTTCGTGCCGAAGGGGGTGAAGTGCCCGATGGAGCTGTCGACGTACTTCCGCATCAACGCCAGCAACACCGGCCAATTCGAGCGCACGCTCCTCGTCGCCGAGGAAGGCGCGTCGGTGTCGTACCTCGAGGGGTGCACGGCGCCGAAGCGCGACCAGAACCAACTGCACGCCGCGGTGGTCGAGCTCGTCGCGCTCGACGACGCGCGCATCAAGTACTCGACCGTGCAGAACTGGTACCCGGGCGACAAGGACGGCAAGGGCG
>CAZBOK010000315.1:0-5657 GCA_964493525.1 uncultured Phycisphaeraceae bacterium
ACGTCGCGACGATCACCGAACCGCCTGGCTTCACCGCTGACAACACCGCACGCACGTACGACTGGCGGTCGCGCGGTTCGGTCAAGAAGTGAAAGACCGCGCGGTCGTGCCAGACACGAAACCGTGCGCGCGGCAAGCGAACGGCAGTGATGTCTGCCTCGATCCACCGAACGGCCTGCGCACGATCCCCGAGCCGTTCACGCGCCTTCGCGAGCGCCGTCCCCGACACGTCAAGGACCGACACGTCCGAGAACCCGTCGTCGAGGAGATCATCGACGAGCGTCGACGCACCACCACCGACGTCGATGATTCCCGCTGTACGACCTTCGCCGCTGGTGCGGATCAACTGCAACGAGCTGTCCGCGTGCTCTTGATACCAGCTCACGGCGTCAACGGCTTTCGTCGAGTAGATCGTCTCCCAATGTGCTCGCACGCTCATGACGGACGAGGCTACCTCGTGCGACCGACTGGATGAGCACTTGATCCGGACCCTCGCAGGCGGTCTCGGGCACTCTCAAAACGCGCGTGTCGAGTTCGCATTCTCCCGCGGGGCCGAGTGATGGAGCTGCACTCCATACTTCCTCGGGATCGCGTAATTCCTTTCGATGATCTGTCGCGGCTTGCCCGAGGTCGTCTGGTTCAACGATGCAGCTGCCTTCCAGCGTATCGCCGCCCTTGCCTTTTTCATCTCCACGTCGCAAGTGCGCGCCATCTGCGTCATCGCGGTCGACATCTCACGCATCTCGAACGACGCGTCCTCAGCGCGCGATGCATCGATCACGGGCGAGCGAGAACAGAAGCAACGACGCTCGCTGAGAACCGCTCGATGACTTTCATCGAGATTCCCTTCGCTCGGTCAAGCCAGGACGCGTCGGAGTCGCAGCGCGTTGCCGATCACACACACGGAGCTCGCGCTCATAGCCGCCGCGGCGATCATCGGTGAGAGCAGCACGCCCGCGAACGGGTACAGCGCTCCCGCGGCGATCGGCACCCCGAGCACGTTGTAGACGAACGCGAAGAACAGGTTCTGCTTCACGTTCTTCACGGTCGCCACGCTGATGGCGCGTGCGCGCGCGATCCCGGCGAGATCGCCGCTCACAAGCGTGATCCCCGCGCTCTCCATCGCGACGTCGGTCCCCGTTCCCATCGCGATGCCGACGTGCGCGCGCGCGAGAGCCGGGGCGTCGTTGATCCCGTCGCCCGCCATCGCGACGATTCGTCCCTCGCTCATGAAGCGCGAAACGATCCGCTCCTTGTCCTCGGGCAGTACTTCGGCGAGGACCTCGTCGATCCGGAGCCTGCGCGCGACCGCCGCCGCCGTGGCGCGCGAATCGCCGGTCACCATCACGACGCGCATGCCATCGGCACGCAGGCGCTCGAGCGCGGCCGGTGTCGTCGCCTTTACGCGGTCGGCGATGGCGAGCACGCCGACCGGCGCGCCGTCGGCTGCGACGAACATCGAGGTCGCGCCGTCCTTCCGCAGCTCCTCCGCGCGACGCTCGAGCGTGGCGACGTCGATCGACAGCTCGCTCAACAATCGTGACGTCCCGACGACGACGCGCCGGCCGTCGACCGACGCGATCACGCCGCGACCGGAGCGCGACTCGAACGTGGTCGGCTCGACGAGCACGACGCCGCGCTCCGCGGCAGCCGCGAGGATCGCTCGCGCGAGCGGATGCTCGCTGCGGCGCTCGGCTGACGCGGCGAGACGCAGGAGCGCGGCCTCGTCGGCCGAGGTTGCTTCGACCGGATCAATCGCCACGACGCGCGGCTTGCCCTCGGTCAAAGTCCCCGTCTTGTCGACGACCAGGGTGTCGACCTCGCGCATTCGTTCGATCGCTTCCGCGTCGCGGAACAGCACTCCGGCACGTGCGGCGACGCCGCTTGCCACGACGATCGACATCGGCGTCGCGAGTCCGAGCGCACACGGGCAGGCGATGATCAGAACGGCGATCGCGTTCACGAGCGCATGCGCGAGCTTGGGCGGCGGACCAACGCTCGCCCATACGCCAAACGTGACGAGCGCCGCGGCGATGACCGCCGGCACGAACCACGCAGCGACACGGTCCGCGAGGCGTTGCATTGGCGCGCGGCTCCTCTGCGCCGCGGTCACCATCCGCACGATCCCGGCGAGCACGGATTCGGCGCCGACTTTCTCCGCGTCAATCACGAGCCCACCCGTACCGTTCACCGTTCCGCCGATCACGCGGTCGCCCGCGACCTTCTCCACCGGGATCGGCTCACCGGTGATCATCGACTGGTCGACGTCGCTCGTGCCGTCGACCACGACGCCGTCCACGGGAACGCTCTCGCCGGGGCGCACGCGCACGTGATCGCCGCGATGGATGTCCGCGAGCGGGACGTCGTGCTCGGTTCCATCCGGATCGATCCGCCGCGCGGTCTTCGGCGCGAGGCCAAGCAGCTCGCGGATCGCTGCACCTGTCGCTTGCCGCGCGCGCAGCTCGAGCACCTGGCCCAGGAGCACGAGCGTGACGATCACGGACGCGGCTTCAAACCACAGCGGAGGTCGGCCAGCGTCGAAGAACGCCGCCGGGATCAAATCGGGCGCGATCGTCGCCACGACGCTCACGGAGTACGCTGCGAGCACGCCGATCGCGATCAACGTGAACATGTTCGGCCGCAGGGTCGCGATCGAGCGCGCGCCACGAACGAGCAGCGACCAACCGCACCACCAGACGACCGGCGTCGCGAGCGCGAGTTGGACCCACGGAGACCACGGCACCGAGTGCAGATGCTCGAGTCCCGGGATCATCGCGCTCATCGCGAGCATGAGCACGCCAGCAGACAGTGGCACGCTCACGAGGAAGCGCCGCCGCATGCCGGCGAGCTCGGGGTTCGGCCCCTCTTCCGCGGTCGGGACCATCGGCTCGAGCGCCATGCCGCAGATCGGGCAGGGGCCCGGCTGATCGCGTACGATCTGCGGGTGCATCGGGCAAGTCCACTTCGTGCCGTCCGGTGCAGCAGCGGGTGGCCCGCTCGCTCGCTCCGCGACCTTCGAGAGAAAACGCTCCGGCTCCGTCGCGAATTTCTTGCGACAGCTCTCCCCGCAGAACCAAAACTTGGCGCCGTGATGGACGACGGGGCCGATGGCTCGAGACGGTTCGACCGTCATCCCGCACACCGGATCGAGCGCGCTCATGGGCGCGCATCATATGGAGAGCCTCACCCGCCGTGTGCCGTGCGGTGTCGGCGACCGACGAGCGACGAACCGATGCCAGCTGAACGTTTCGATCTGTGGATCGTGAAGCTCAGCGCCCGCTCGGGTTCAAGCCGCCACGTCCTTGCTCGCCGACTGCTCGCGGGGTATGGATGGCATCCGTGATTTCGGGTCGTCGGCGCTTCACCACGTTCCTTCTCGCATTGCTTTTCGCCGTGCACGGGCCGATCTGTTGGTGCGGAATCGACGCCGGGCAAGACAAGGGAAAGGCGAAGCACGCGTGCTGCGCAGGCTCCGAGTCGAAGGCGCCGCACGGTAAATCGCCCGGAACGCAAGACCCGTGCGGCAGCCAGCATCAGAGCTGCCTCTGCCCCGGCCACAACGCCGCACTCACGAACGCCGCTGACGCTCCGGCAGTCAAGGCGACGAATGTTTTGGCCGTCCCGCTGCCGACCGTCGGCTCCGACTTTGCTTACGACCTCAGGATCGTCCGCTCTCGGATCGATCCTGCGTGTGTCGTCAAACCTGCGCTCGCCACTCTCTTCGCACTGCATTCCCTCCTTTTGATCTGAGGACGGGAACGGGGAGTCCCTCCCCGTTCCTGCGCCGGCTGCCCGACGGCAACGCGTCGTCGCGGTGAGCGCCGGAGCACCGCACCGCTCCTTCGGTTAAGAGGTCGTTCCATGTCCGATCCGTTTCCCCTGCGCGGCGTCGCCGTCGCGTCGCTGTGCGTCGCGCTGGGTCTCGCGGGATGTGCGTCCGAACCGGCGCCGTCCGTCATCCCGTCCGACCATCCGGCGAACAAGGACGCGCCCGAAGCGCCGCCGCTCGCGCCATCGACGACGCTCGCCCTAGACGATGCGATGCCGACACCGGCGACCGCTCCCGCCGCGGAGCAGGGTCCGTATCACTGTCCGATGCATAAGGACGTCGTCTCCGATCAGCCCGGCAAGTGCCCGAAGTGCGGCATGAAGCTCGTCCCGATGACGGGAGCGGCCGGACACGAAGGAGGTCACCGGTGATCGCGACGCGCGCCGGGCTTCTTCTTCTCGCCGCCGGCTTCACGATGGGGTGCGCGTCCGCTCCCGTCGACTCTGCATTCGACGACGTTCAACACCTCGTTGGCGACCGGACCGGCGCCGAACTCTCCTGGGATCAGGACGTCTCCGCGAAAGCAACGGTTCGCGACCACGTCCACGAGATCCTCGCGCGAGAGCTGCGCGTCGAGGACGCGATCCAAATCGCGCTGCTCTCGAGCCCCGACTTGCAGGCGATCTACGAAGAACTCGGCGTCGCGCAGGCCGACCTCGTCCAGGCCGGCCTTCCCAAGAACCCGTTCCTTGAGGCGGAGGTGCGTTTCCCTGGCCCCGCCGCGGAGGGCCACGTGATCCAGGAGCTTGTCAGCCTCTTCACGCGCCCCCTCGAACAACGCGTCGCCGCGGAACGGCTCGAGGAGGCGAAGCTCCGCGTCGCCGCCGCGGTGACCAATCTTGCGGGCCAGGTCGCGGTCGCGTTCTTCGACTTCCAAGGCGAGCAGCAGATAGCGGAGATGCGCGCCACCGTGCTTGCGGCGGCGGACGCGTCGCGCGACGCGGCGCAGCGCCTGCACAAAGCCGGCAACATCACGGACCTCGCGCTTGCGAATGAGGACGCGATGGAGCGCCAGGCCCGACTCGACCTTGCGGAGGCCGAGGCAATGGTGATCGAGAAGCGTGAGCGGCTGAACGCACTCATGGGTCTCTTCGGCAATGATGTCACGTGGCACGCGACCGCGCGACTCCAGGAGTTGCCGGCGAACGAAGTCCCGCAGCCCGGCCTCGAGTCGCTCGCGATCGCGAACAACTTCGAGATTGCTGCGGCGCGGCAAGAGATCGCGTCGCTCGCCGGGAGCCTCGGGCTCGTGCGAGCGACGGCGCTCCTGCCGGAGCTGGAGTTGGGGATCCACGATTCACGCGAGGTCGGCGGGCCCAATACCCTCGGGCCGTCGATCGGCCTGCAACTCCCGATCTTCGATCGTGGCCAGGGCCGCGTCGCGCGAGGTGAGTCGCTCTTGCGTCAGAGCGAACAGCGCCTCACCGCGCGTGCGATCGAGCTACGCTCCCGCGTGCGCGCGCTCTACGCGCGCATGAACGCGAAACGACAGCGCGTCGACTTCTACCGGAAGATCGTCGTGCCGCTGCGCGAGCGGATCGTGGAGCAGACGCAACTCGAATACAACGGGATGCTGCTCGGGGTCTTCGACTTGCTTCGCGCCAAGCACGACGCGATCGACGCCGGCCGCGAATGGATCGAAGCGCTGCGCGATTACTGGATGGCGCGCGCGGAGCTGGAAGCGCTCGCCGGCGGAAAGCTGCCGCAAGAGGAACCAGGAGCTGCGAGCGCAGCATCCAATCCGGAGCCGGCAACACAACCTGCGAAAGCGCCCGAGACACCCCCGGAACACGACCATCACGGAGGCCACTAATGAGTGCTCGTGAAA
>CAZBOK010000316.1:0-5571 GCA_964493525.1 uncultured Phycisphaeraceae bacterium
CGGCGAGCCGCCGAAGATCAATCGTCCGCGCACGGCGCCCACGCGCCCCCTGAGCACGAGCATCCCGACGTCGATCGGCGTGTCGTCCACAACGACTGCATTCACCGCGGCCATCGCGCGCTCCGAGTACCGCGCCTGGCTCGCGACGATCGACAACCGCTCGCCCGGCTTCGGTGGCGCGAGGAACAGCTCGAACGAGCCGTCCTCGCGGGTCACGGTGCTCGGCTCTCCCTCGGCGACGGCGTCGTCGGTCTCCTTGCGCAGCGCGACGCGCGCCATGTCGATCGGCTCGCGCCTCTCGTCGACGACGCGTCCGACCACTTGCGGGCAACGCTGGACGCGCAGGTCGACGTCTACGTCCCGGTCCGTCGCGCGGATCGGCAGCATCGCGGTGCGTCCGGTCCATCGTCCGAAGGCGGCGCAGAACGCGTCGCCCGCAAGAACGTGATCGAAGACGACGGTGCCGTCGCTTCTCGTGTTCTCGATCCGGGCCGACTTCGAGAGGAATTCGGTGCTCTCCGCGTCGGACCGTTCGACCCCTTCGATCAGAGAGATGCCGATCCCACCGAGCCTGAGCCCCGTCCGCTGGTCGATCACATGCACGCGAAGTCGCGGCGTTCCCGACGTCGACGGCGTCGCCGAACGACTCGGCGAACTCGCCGCGCTCGCGTCGCGTGGCACGACGGTGTCCCGCGTCGCACCTTCTGATGCAGCCGGCGGCGTCAGCGCCGCGGGCGATTCGGGCACACGCGGCGCCGCACGCGACCGCTCGGCCTGCGACGAACCGGCCGCGTCCCCGCCGTGATCCGCGAGCGCGAGCCACGTGGCGACCGCGAGTGCGGCGAAGATCGCGACCGCGAACAACGCTTTCATCCCCGTCCTCCGATCACTGGAAGTCGATCCCCAGGTCGTCCTCCGATTCGACGTCGCGCCAGGCGCCGTGGATCGGCCAGATCGCGAGCGGCGGGTTGCACACGACCGCCGTCTCGTCGCCGTCGGCGCGAACGTACACGCCGCACCGCGATCGCGAACCGGTCTGGTCGCCGCCGGCCGAGATGACGCTGACGATCGAGCGGTACGCGACTCCGTCGATCGCCATCACCGGGCTGATCGCGACGGTCGCGAGCGCCGCGTCTCCGGCGCCGTCCCCCGCGAAGACCCAATCGCCCTCGAACGCCGCGAGCGCAGGGCGCGGCACCGCTTCCGGAGCGCAGGACGGCGCGCCGCCGAGCGCCACGCCGACGAGCACGAGCATCGATGAGCGTCGCACGGTCAACCTCCGCACTGGATCGAGACGTCGGCGCAGTTGCCGGTGCCGAACACGCTGCCCCACGTGCGGCTGCCGGTCGGTTGCGCGGAGATCGTGTTGCCACCGCACGTCACCGAGATCGGCGCGTTCGCGTTGCCGCAGCGGAACTCCTGCTGTTGGCACAAGGACGGCGGCACGGTCGGACATGCGACGGTGAGCGTCACGCGGTAGCGGTCGGGGAACGGCGGCTCCGGCAGGCGGCACACGCCGTCCTGCACGATCGTCACCTTCGTCTTGCACGCGCAGGCGGGGCTCGGACCGCAGGCGACCTTGGTGTTGCGCGCGATCGCGGCGACCGATCCGAACAGACCGAATGCGACCGGGACGACGAGAGCGGCGAGGGCGACGCGGACACTGCGGCGAGGGAACATGACCTTCTCCTTGTCGATGGGAAATGGATCGAACGTCCGCCGTTCTCGACGCGGCGCACCGCGCGCGGGTCGTGCGGATTCACGGGCCGATGCGAGCGCCCGCGGAGGCGCGTGCGTCCGCTCGACTTGCGTCGCGGGCCGGCGCGGGATTGCTCGGGCGAGTGCGGGCGCACGCGCGGGCGCCGCACGGTGCGCCGCTATCCTGCCCGCGTGCCGCTCACGCCCGGAACCGTCGCGATCCTCGTCGTCACCGGTATCGCGGCCGGCGTCATCAACACGCTCGCGGGCTCCGGCTCGTTCCTCACGCTGCCGGTCCTGATCCTGCTCGGTCTTCCCGCCGGCGTCGCGAACGCGACGAACCGGCCGGGGATCCTCGCGGCCGCGCTCGTCGGCGCCGAGACGTTCCGCCGCAGCGGCGTCCCGGTCGGCGCGGTGCGGTCGCTGTTCCTGCCGGCCGCGCTCGGCGGACTCGCCGGAGCGTGGATCGCGACCGTGCTCGACCCGCGCGCGATGCACGTCGCGATCGGCGTGCTGATGCTCGTGCTCCTCGCGATGCTCGTGTTCGATCCGGGCCGCTGGCTGCGCGCGCACGCGCCGGCGAGCGAGGCGCCACGGGCGCTGCGGCCGCGCACGTTCGCGATCTTCTTCGCGGTCGGCGTGTACGGCGGCTTCATCCAGGCCGGGGTCGGACTGTTCCTGCTCGCCGCGCTCGTCCTCGAAGTCGGCGTGTCGCTGAAGCACGCGAACGCGCTCAAGCTCCTCCTCGTGCTCGTGTTCACCGTGCCCGCAGTGTGTTGGTTCATCGGCAGCGCGCTGATCGACTGGCCGGTCGCGCTCGTCGTCGCGGCGGGGCAGGTCGGCGGGGCGGCGCTCGCGGCGCGGTTCGCGACCAAGAGCCCGCGCGCGGACGTGTGGATCCGCCGCGTGTTGATCGTCGTCCTCGCGGTGACGGTGCTCGACATGTTCGGCGTGCTCGAACGGCTCGGGGTGCCGGCGCACTGACGGAACCCGCGACTTTCGTGCGCGAGCACGTGCGCGGGAACGGGCACGTTGGCGCGGATCGTTGTAGGGCGCGTTCTCGCGAGCGCTCGCGTGCGAAGCGGACGTTCTCGGTGACGCGCGCGCGCCCGCGCGTCATCCCGATCCCTCGCACGCTCCCGCTCCTCCCTCCTGCTCCCGACTCCGGCCGCGGCCGCTACGCTCTCGCGCCATGAAGCTCCACGCGCTGGTCCTCACGCTCGCGTCGCTCCCGCTCGCCGCCCCCGCGCTCCGCGCCGCCGATGTCTTCACGCCCGACGACGTCGCGAAGATCCGCATCGTGACGCAGGTCGCGATGTCGCCCGACGGCACGCGCATCGCCTACCTCCTCTCGGTCCCGCGCAAGCCGTGGGACCAGGCGAACGGCGCGTCGTGGTCCGAGCTGCACGTCGTCGATCAATCCGGCGCCACGCGGCCGTTCATCACGGGCGAGGTCAACGTCTCGGCGATCGAGTGGACGCCGGACGGGGCTTCGATCGCGTACCTCGCGAAGCGCGGCGACGACAAGGAGACGGCGCTGTGGACGATCCCGGCCGACGGCGGCGAGTCGACCAAGCGGCTTGCGTTCGACACGTCGATCTCCGGGTTCTCGTTCCGCGCGGACGGCGGCGCGGTCGCGTTCGTCGCGCCCGAGAAGCCGGACGCGCGGAGGAAGGCGCGCAAGGAGAAAGGGTTCGACGCCGAGGTGTACGAGGAGCGACTCGAGCCCGCGCGCGTGTGGATCGCGTCGCTCGCGACCGACGGCTCGGCCCCGTCGAGCGACAAACCGCGCATGCTCACCATCGACGGCTCCGCGTCGGAATTGCACTGGTCGCCTTCCGGCGATCGCCTCGCGGTCGCGATCGCGCCGACGCCGCTCACCGATGACAACTACATGGCGCGCCGCGTGCGCGTGGTGGACGTCGCGACCGGGAAGGTGATCGCGAAGGTCGACAACCCCGGGAAGCTCGGCGCTGTGAAGTGGAACTCCGACGGCTCGAAGCTCGCGCTGATCTCGGCCGCCGATCCGAACGATCCGCACGAAGGGCGCTTGATGGTCGTCCCCGCCGCGGGCGGCGTCCCGATCGACGTGGTGCCGAACCTCGAAGGCGAGGTGACCGCGTTCGAGTGGCACGGCAAGGACTCGCTGCTCTTCCTCGCGGATCAGGGCGTGACGTCGTCGTTCGAGTCGGTCGATTCCGACGGACGCAACCGCACCACGATCCTCGGGCCGGGCAAGTACGTCCTCGGCGGGCTCTCCGCGTCGACCGACGGGTTCAAGGTCGCGTTCGTCGGCGAGACCGCGGCGCATCCGGGCGAAGTGTTCGCGCTGTCGCATCCGGAGCCGACGCCGCGCCGGTTGACCGACGACAACCCGTGGCTGAAGGACCGGCGCTTCGCGGAGCAGTCGGTCGTGCGGCACAAGGCGCGCGACGGCCTCGACCTCGAAGGGATCCTGATCAAGCCGCTCGAGCCGAAGCCGGGCGAGAAGTCGCCGCTGATCCTCGCCGTGCACGGCGGCCCCGAAGCGCACGTGAGGAACGGCTGGAACACGAACTACTCGAACCCGGGTCAGGTCGCGGCCGCGCGCGGGTTCGCGGTCTTCTATCCGAACTACCGCGGCTCGACCGGACGCGGCGTCGAGTTCTCGAAGATGGGGCAAGGCGACGAAGGCGGCAAGGAGTTCGACGATCTCGTCGACGCGGTCGACGCGCTGATCGCGACGGCGTCGATCGATCCGAAGAAGGTCGGGATCACCGGCGGCAGCTACGGAGGCTTCGCGACGGCTTGGTGCTCGACGAAGTACAGCTCGCGCTTCGCGGCCGGCGTGATGTTCGTCGGCATCAGCGACCAGATCTCGAAGAGCCTCACCACCGACATCGCGAGCGAGATGTTTCTCGTCCACTCTCGGAAATGGTTCTGGGACGACCCGCAGTGGTTCCTCGACCGCAGCCCGATCCTCTGGGCGAAGGATGCGAACACCCCGCTCCTCATCATGGGCGGCAAGGACGATCCGCGCGTGAACCCCGGGCAGTCGTTCGAGCTGTACCGCGCGCTCAAGCTCGTCGGCAAGGCGCCGGTGCGCTGGGTGCAGTACCCGGGCGAGCAGCACGGCAATCGCAAGAGCGCGGCGCGATATGACTACGAGCTGCGCATGCTGCAGTGGTTCGAGCACTACCTCATGGGCCCGGGCGGCGCACCGCCGGACCCCGACCTCGACCTGCCGTTCGACCGCGAGAAGAAGGACGACGCGAAGAAGGGCGGCACCGGCTGACGGCGCGCGGCGAAGCGCGCGTTCACCGCTCGGCGAGGCGACGCTCGAGCTCGGCGATCTTCTCGCGCAGCGGCGCCGTGGCCGCCGCGACTTCCGCTTCGGTGAAGCGCGGCGTGATCTGCTGCGGGCAATTCCAGTCGAAGCCGACGACGTCGATGACGACGACGCGCTCGGCCTTCTTCAGGAGCGCCGGATCGAGCGCCGCGAGGATCGCGGGCGGCCCGTCGCGCCCGACGACGCGCGCGTGGCCGACGATCTTCAAGCGCGCGCGGTTCGGATAGTCGACGAGGATCAGCGCGACGCGATCGTTCGCCGCGAGGTTGCCGCGCGAGATCAACTGCCGGTTCCCGCGCAGGTCCGCGTAGGCGATCGTGTGCTCGTCGATGACGCGCAGGAAGCCGACCGGGCCGCCGCGATGCTGCACGTAGGGCCAGCCGGTCTCCGTCACCGTCGCCATGTAGAAGGAATCGCGCTCGGCGATGAACTGCACCTCGTCCGGCCCGAGCGCATCCGGCTCCGCGCCGGCTCCGACCTCGTGCGCGACGCCGTAGGTCTTCTCCTGCTCCGCGAGCACGCGCTTCGTGAAGAGCACCTCGTGA
>CAZBOK010000317.1:0-5538 GCA_964493525.1 uncultured Phycisphaeraceae bacterium
GTCGATGGCATGCGGTCGCCCGACGGTCGCGTCGGCGCTCGGCGTCCTGCCGCGCTGGATCGAGAACGGCGTGAACGGCGTGCTCTTTCCCGCGGGCGACGCGCGCGCACTCGCGGCCGCGATCCGCCGGCTCGCCGATGACCCGCCGCTGCGCGCGCGCATCGGCGCCGAGGCGGCGGTTCGGGCGCGCGCGAAGCATTCGATCCTCGATCGCGCCCGCGAGATCATCGAGTGGGGCATGGCCGGCGCCGGTCGATGACGCCGCTCGCCCGGATCCGGCGGCTCGGCTCGATCGGCGGGGTCGCACTCGCCTGCGCGACGGCGCCGGCGGCGCCGACCGACGCGACGCCGGCGATCCGCGTCGATGCACCGCGCGTCGCGCTCGACTCGATCCCCTTCGACGTCACGTTGACCGCGCTCGACGCGGCGGGCCACGTCGACGTCGCGTTCGCCGGCGACGTGACGCTGTCGTCCGGCGCGCGCGCGACGTTCGCGCCGGCCGACCGCGGTTCGGTCGTCCTGCGCGGCGTCGTGCTCGACGGCTCCGGGAGGCGCGAGCTGACGGCGACCGGCGGCGCGCGACGCGGAGCGGCGTTCGTGCGCGTGCTGCCCGGCGCCGCCAGCATCGTTCCCCCGCTGCTCGCGATCCTCGCGGCGATCGTGTTCCGGCAGGTGCTCGTCGCGCTGACGATCGGCCTGTTCGCGGGCGCGCTGTTCCTCTTCGACTTCCACCCGCTCTCCGCGCTGCTCGGCCTCGTCGACTCGCTGGTGGTCGACGCGCTCGCCGACCGCGGCCACGTGCAGATCCTCGTCTACAGCATGATCCTCGGCGGGATGATCGGCGTGATCCAGCGCTCCGGCGGCACGCTCGGGATCGTCGACGCGTTGGCGCGTCGCGCTCGCACCGCGCGGTCCGCGCAGCTCGCGACCGGCGCGCTCTCGACCGCGATCTTCTTCGACGATTGGGCGAGCTGCCTGATCGTCGGCCCGACGATGCGTCCGCTCACGGACCGCATGCGCGTGTCGCGCGAGAAGCTCGCGTTCCTGGTGCACTCGCTCGCGGTGTGCTTCGCGACGTTCGTCCCGTTCTCGACGTGGGTCGGGACGCAGGTCGGCCTGATCCAAGGCGCGCTCGCGGCGATCGACCCGCCGATCGCGGCCGATCCGTTCACGACGCTGGTCCGCTCGATGTCGCTCGCGTTCTACCCCGTGGTGGTCATCACGCTCGTGTTCTCGACCGCCGGTCTCGCGCGCGAGCGCGGCTCGATGCTCGCGGCCGAACGCCGCGCGCGGACGACCGGCAAGCTGCTGCGCGACGGCGCGTCCCCGCTGATGAGCGCGGAACCCGCGGACGAACGCGACGCCGTGCGCCGCGCCGACGTCCCGCACCGCGCGGTGAACGCGCTCCTGCCGATCGCCGTGTTGATCGTGACGACGCTCGCCGGCCTGTGGATCACCGGCGTCCGCGCGGGCGCCGACTTGTCGGGCGATCTCTCGACCCGCATTCGCGCGGTGCTCGAGCGCGGCGATTCGAACGTGGCGCTCCTGTGGGCGTCCACGCTCGGCATCCTGGTCGCGATCGGCCTCGCGGTGTTCGGACACGCGCTCACGCTGCGCGGCGCCGTCGACGCCGCGTGCGACGGCGCGCGATCGATGACCGTCGGGATCCTGATCCTCGTGCTCGCGTGGGTGATGGCGAACGTCAGCAGCGAACTGCACGCGAAGGACTGGCTCGCGCACGCGCTGCTCGGGAAGATCGCGCCGCAGTGGTTCCCGTGCCTCGTGTTCGGCGCGGGGATGGCGATCTCGTTCTCGATCGGCACCGCGTGGGGAACGATGGGGATCCTGATGCCGCTGACCGTGCCGACCGCGGTGATCCTCGCGCGCGCGGCGAGCCTCGAAGCGTCGCAGGTGCAGACGATCCTGCTCGCGACCACGGCGGCCACGCTCGGCGGGTCGGTGTTCGGCAACCATGCTTCACCGCTCGGCGACACGGCCGTCCTCGCGAGCCTCTCGACCGCGAGCGACCTCTTCGATCACCTGCGCACCCAACTCCCGTACGCGCTGCTCGCCGCCGGACTCGCCGCCGCGCTCGGCTTCGCGCCCGTCGCGCTCGGGCTCTCGCCCCCCATCGCCCTCCTCCTCTGCATCGGGGCCGCGATCGCGATCGTCCGCTTCGGCTTCACGCGCGTCGACGGAATCCGCGCCGCCGGTTAACAGTCCGCGCGGTCGAGGGCTCTCGCTCGGCACGAAAGGAGCCCGTCCCATGCGTACCCGAACGATCACGATGCTCTCCGTCCTCGCGGCGCTCGCCGTCCCCGTCGTCGCCTCCGCGCGCTTCCTCCGGTTCGGCCCGCCGACGCTCTGCTTCCCCGTCGACGTCGGTTCGGCCGAGACGCTGCCGACCGAACGCTCGGCGCTCGCGCGCGACGTCTCGCTCGAGAGCGCGGCTCTCGCGGTTCTCGGCCGGAGCACCGACGCGATGGTCCACATGGAGACGCTGCGCCGCGCTCAGTTGATGGTCGCGAGCGGCGCCGAGGCCGATCGCTTGATCGACCAGCTGAAGGACCGCGTGCTCCTCGCGGAGGTCGCCGATGCGAGCGCGCACGATCGCGCGTTGGCGTGGTTCGACCTCGGCTACTGCCTGCGAACCTGCGAGCACGCCGGGCGGAAGATGGCGCTCGATCCGCAGCCGGAGCTCGAGAAGGCGGTCCGCTGTGCGCCCGACGACGCCGCGCTGCAGTTCGGCGCCGCGGTCGGCAGCTTCGATTCGCGCGGCGGGATGCCGCTCTACTACGGCCACGTCGCCGCCGCCGCGCGCCTCGCGCCGGATGCGAGCAGCCCGGTCGGCAAGAACCTCGCCGCGATCGTGAAGTGGTTCACGCCCGAGCTTCTCGCGGGCGACTACCATGAGCTCGCGCGTCGCGCCGAAGCCGCGCGCGCCGCGAGCGATCCTGGGCGGCGGGAGTTCTGACGAGCGACGGATGGACGCGCGCGCGATCACGGCCATCGAATCCGCCATCGGGTCCGCGTCGGACGAATCGTCCGGCGCGGATCCGGAGTCGTTCCGATTGGTCGGTCGCGCGATTCGCGGCGACCGCGCGGCGTTCGACGGCCTGTACCGCCGCTTCGCGCCGCTCGTGCACGGCGTCCTGATCTCGGGGCTGCGGATCCACGAGGTCGACGACGCGGTGCAGGAGGTGTTCCTCGCGGCGTGGCGAGGCCTCGGAGCGTTGCGCGAGCACGACCACGTCGGAGCCTGGCTCGCGACGATCGCGCGCAATCGCGCGTCGCGGACGCGCTCGCGGCGCGGCGACGCGACCGAGCTGCCGGACGCGCACCCGGAGGATCGCGGCGCGGGCCCGGTCGCGCACGCCGAGAACCGCGAGATCCTCGGCGTGCTCCGCTCGCTGCCGGAGGCGTACCGCGAAACGCTCGCGCTGCGTCTCGTCGAGGGGATGACCGGCCCCGAGATCGCCGCGGCGACGGGGCTCACGCACGGCTCGGTGCGCGTCAACCTCACCCGCGGAATGAAGCTCCTGCGCGACGCGTTGTCGGAACGAGGCTGGCCATGAACGACATGCACGACGATTGGCTGTGGGACAAGCGCGGCGCTCCCGATCCGGAGCTCGCGCGGATCGAGCGCGCGCTCGGCGCGTTCCGCATGCAGGTGACCGCGACGCCGCTCCTGCCGCGGCGGCCGGCGCAGCTCGCGCGGACGCTCCTCGCGGCGGCCGCAATCGTGTCGACCGCCGTCGGGCTCGCGCTCGTCCACGTGGCGGGCGCGCCCGCTGGACCGTCGCCCTATTCCGTCGAGTCGATCGCGGGACGCGTCGCGGTGCAGGATCCGTCCGGCCGGGCGCGCGGCGACGAGGCGCGGCCGGGCGACGTCGTGTCGACCGACGCCGATTCGCGTGCGCGCATCCGCGTCGGCGGGATCGGATCGGTCGAGCTGTGGCCGGGCTCGGAGCTCGCGATCGCCGCGGACGGCCCGCACTCCGACGCGGACGGCTACCGCCTCGACCTCGTGAAGGGCACGCTCGAAGCGTCGATCTTCGCCGCGCCGCGGCTGTTCCAGGTCGGCACGCCGTCGGGGATCGCCGTCGACCTCGGCTGCATCTACACGGCGACCGTGGAGCCCGGCGGCAACACGCGGCTCGCCGTGCGGCTCGGGCGTGTCTCGTTCGAAGCGGAAGGGCATCGCGTGCTCGTGCCGTCGCGCGCCGAATGCCTCGCGACGCCGGCGACGGGGCCGGGCACGCCGTTCTGGTCCGACAAGGACGAGCAGTTCCGCGCCGCGGTGATCGCCATCGATCGCGGGGAGAACGTCGCCGCGAGCCTCGGCGTCGTGCTCGCGAGCAAGGACGAGCGCGACGCGCTCACGTGGTTCCACCTGCTGCAGCGCGTCGCGGCGCCCGATCGCGGGCGGATCGTGAAGCACGTCGACGAGGTCATCGCGCTGCCGAAGGATCTGCGGCTCGACCTCGTCGCCGCGGGCGATCCGACGGCGACGGCGGCGCTGAAGGACGCGCTCGACCCGAACTGGTAGTCGCGGCCCGCGCGCGCGATATGCTCCGCGCGTGAAGCTCTCCGTCATCCGCGATCCCGTCCACGGCGACGTGCATCTCACCGCCGAGGAGCTGTCGCTCGTCGACACTCCGGAGTTCCAGCGGCTGCGCGGCGTGCGGCAGCTCGGCACGACGTACCTCGTGTACCCCGGCGCGACTCACACGCGTTTCGAGCACTCGATCGGCTCCGTCCACATGGCGAGCCGGATGATCGAGTCGATCGAACGCAACCGGCAGAACCAATCGGACGAGCTGCTCGGGGTCTCGAAGGACGGCGAGCGGTTGATCCGCATCGCGACGCTGCTGCACGACGTCACGCACGCGCCGTTCGGCCACAACATCGAGGACCAGACCGGGTTGTTCGCGCGCCACGACGTGCCCGCGAAAATCGAGCGCGCGCTGACGACCGGCGCGCTCGGCCGCCGACTGCAGGAGCTCGGCGCGCGCGACGAGGTGCTCGCGATCCTCGAGGCGGGGCCGCGCGCAGGCGAGGGGCCGCACGCGTGGCGGCAGATCGTGAGCGACACGATCTGCGCCGACACGTTCGACTACCTGAAGCGCGACGCCTGGTACACGGGACTGCAGCTCGGGTACGACCCGCGGATCATCGGCGCGTTCAAGGTCGACCGCGCGACCGGCAACCTGTTCGTCGACGTCGAGAAGCGCGGGCTCGTGCGCGAGGACGTGCTGTCCGAGATCGTGCGGATGCTCGAGGCGCGGTACTACTTCTCGGAGCGCGTGTACTTCCATCACGCGAAGATCGCGGCCGAGGCGCTCGTCGCCAAGTGCGTCGAGCTCGCGCTCGCGACCGGGGCGGCGCGCGAAGAGGACTTCCGCGCGCTGACCGACGAGACGATGGTGTTCTTCCTCGAGCGGCTCGACTACCGCGACGCCGACGTGACCGCGCGCGCGCGGCGCCTTCTCGAACGGTTCCGATCGCGCCGACTGTTGAAGCGCGCCGCGGTCTACC
>CAZBOK010000318.1:0-5525 GCA_964493525.1 uncultured Phycisphaeraceae bacterium
GCCGTCGACGAGGAACAGGACGTCCGGCTTCGGCACCGCGGTGAGTGCGCGCAGTTCGATCGACGGCTTCACGATGCAGACGCGACCGAGCGCCGTGTGCTGCGCGATCTCGAGCTCACCGAGCGCGGCGAGCTCGGGATGCTGTGCCGCCGAGAACAACACGGTCGGTGTCGCGGCCGCCTGCGAACACGAACGCGACCGCGATCGTTCGCATGAACTCGAATGGATACCGAAGACGTTCGTGAATCGATCTCGACGCACGGAGCGCGTCGGTTCGCCGGAACGCGGCGCGGGCCGTCAGGACTCGATCGACTTCATCAGCTCGTCGCTGATGTCGGCGTTCGTCCAGGTGGTCTGGACGTCGTCCATCTCGTCGAGCGCGTCGAGGAGCGCGAGGATGCGCCGCGCCGCATCCGCCTCGGGCGCGACGCGGTTCTTCGCGATCATCACGAGGTCGGCGCTCTTGACCGTGTACGCCTTCTTCGCGAGTCCATCCTTCAACTGCGCGAGCGAAGCCGGCTCGCCGAGGATCTCGAACGTCTCGCCGACGTCCGTGAGGTCTTCGCCGCCGATGTCCATCACCGCTTCGGTGAGCTTCTCTTCGTCGACGCCGGCCTTCGCGACGGCGACGAGCGCCTTGGTCTCGAACATCCACGACACCGCGTTCGCGTCGGCGAGTCGTCCGCCGAACTTCTCGAACGTCTGGCGCATCTCGGGCGCGGTGCGGTTGCGGTTGTCGGTGATGCAGTCGACGAGCAGCGCGACTCCGCCGGGGCCGTAACCTTCGTAGCGGACTTCCGAGAGCTGCTCGCCTTCGCCGCCTCCGACGCCGCGCTTGATCGCGCGCTCGATCGTGTCGCGCGGCACGTTGTCCGCGCGTGCCTTCTCGATCGCGAACGCGAGCTTGAAGTTCATGCCGGGATCGCCGCCGCCCATCCGTGCAGCGGTGATGATCGCGCGCGAGTGCTTGGAGAACACTCCCGCCCGCTTCTTGTCCACCGCGGCCTTGCGGTGCTTGATGTTCGCGGCGTGGGAGTGTCCGGCCATGACAGCGGGTCTTGCGGCGGGCGTCCCGGATCAGCGCTTCGAGAACTGGAAGGCGCGACGGGCGCCGCGGAGGCCGTACTTCTTGCGTTCCTTCATGCGGCTGTCGCGCGTGAGGAAGCCGGCTTCACGCAGCGTCGGCTCGAGCGCGGGCTCGAGCGCCTTCAGCGCGCGGCCGATGCCGAGCGCGACCGCGCCGGCCTGGCCGCTCGGGCCGCCGCCCTTGACCGAGGCGGCCACGTCGTACTTCTCGCGCGTGTTCGTCACGAGGAGCGGACCGGTGACCGAGAGCTGCGTCAGCTCGGTCGGGAAGAATTCGTTCAGCTCGCGATCGTTGACCGTGATCCGACCGCTCCCGCTGCGCACGCGAACGCGCGCGACGGCGCTCTTGCGGCGTCCGGTTCCCCAGATGTATCCGTCGGCGGTCTTCGCCACGCGGGCTTCGGTCGTCTCGGTCACGAAGAGTGCTCCTTCAGCGATCGCTCGGGATCAGGACTTTGCGCCCAGGCCGGGAAACGGCTCGGGCTGCTGTGCGGAATGCGGGTGCTCGGCGCCGGCGTAGACCTTCAGCTTCGTGAGCCACTTCCGCGCGAGCTTGTTGCGCGGGAGCATGCGGCGCACGGCGAGGGTCACGACGCGTTCGGGGTCGTTCGCGAACACGTCCTCGAGGTGCTCGGTGACGAGGCCACCGAGGACCATCGTGTGGTACGTGATGTTGCGGTTGCGCGAGCGGTTCGGCGGCGACACGCGGACTTTCGCGGCGTTGGTCACGATGACGAAGTCGCCGGTGTCGACGTGCGGCGTGTAGGTCGCGCGGTGCTTCCCCATCAGCGCCATCGCGATCTTCGTCGCGAGCCGGCCGAGCACCAGATCGGTGGCATCCACGATGAGCCAGCGCTGCCGGACCTCGCCGGTCTTCGCCATGTAAGTCGCCATCGATCTCTCTCCGAACCTCGGAGCCCGGCGTTCGCGAGGCGCGCACGCCTCCGAGCCGCGGGTTCCACGGGTCTGCAGGTCCGCGGGGCGTTTTCTCGCCCGACGCGAAACGCGTGAACTTACGGTACCGACGGGAGTTGTCAAGCGGCGAGCCGCGCTCACGCGCGGCGGAATCAGCGGCCGCGAGTGCCGGGATCGCGCGACGAGAGGTAGGTCTTCTGACCGCCGAGCGGGCGGTAGGCCGCGAGACCTTCGGCGAGGAAGACTTCCTCCAGGCCGGTGAGGCCGGGGAACATCTGCTCGACACGCGTCAGGTTGCGCACCTTGTTCACCGGCGCGGGCTCGGTCAGACCGAGCGGCTCGTGGTTGTCGTCGCGCCACTCCTGCGCGCGGCCCCAGCTCAGGCCGACGCCGTTCGCCGTTTCGATCCACACCATCCCTGCGGCAACGGGCACTCCGTTCCGCTGCGCGCTGACGTCGATCGCGACCGGACGCAGATCGAACAACTGCTTCTTCTCGAGGTCGGGGAGCAGGCGGAGTTCCTCCGCGACCGCGACGGCAGCGCGAACGGAGGACACCGCCGCGAGCGACGCGCCGAGCCCGACGTCGATGCGGCGATCGAGTCCTTTGATGCTGAGGACGGTTTCGTCGAACGTCGTGCGCCCGATGAGCGGCTCGGAGAGCAGCACGCGGCAGTCGGCGTCGACGACGTAGCGACGAGTGCCGTCATCGAGGCTCGCGATCGGAGTGCGGAGATCGAGATCGACGCGCACGCGATTCGGGAACAGACGCTCGACGCGACGGACGTCGAGCACCCACGGCGACGCGGCCTGCATCGACGAGCGGAGCCGCTCGGCGAATCGCGGATCGAACAGCGAGATCGGCTTCATCGAGGCGAGGTCCGCGTGCAGTGCGGCCACCGTCTCCACGGGGAGGTTTCGCGGCGCCAGCTCCTCGACGATCATCGACGGAGCCACCACGAAATGCTCGCTCGCCGCAGCGACCGCCGAGAGCTTGATGGCGGCGGTGGTCGCTGCGGCGAGCACGAGGGCTCCGGACACGATCCGCAGCACCGGCCGCGCCCACGCTCGGTTCAGCGTTGCGCTGCTCGGTTTCGCTGCAGACCTTCGGGTCCGAGCCAACGTCGATTCAGATCAGTTGAGGCGGGAGACCGTCGCGCGCGGCGCTTCGACGACCTTCTTCTCGTCGGAGCCGCCCGGCGTGCGGAGCACCGAGTCGAGGTCCTCGACGAACAGCTCGAGCGTGTTCACCGTGGCGGCGAGGCGCTCCTTGTCGAAGCTCACCGTGCGCTCGTTCTTCGCCACGTCGAGCTCGTGGTTGAGGAGGTCGACGACGACCTTCACCATGCTGAGACGACGACCGAACTTCTCCATGTATCCGCCCGAAGACTTTTCCATTGTGGGGTCACCCTTTGATCACGTGATGAAGCGTGTGTTGCGTGCGTCGGTATCGGAACCAGCGCGCCGCGCAAGTCGCGCGCACAGCGGGGCGCGGACTTTATCAGCCCGCGGATGCGACGGAAAGCGTCAAATGGGCGCGCGTTGAATCCCCGGTGCGAGGTCGCGCGTCGTCGAAATTCTTCGCACCGCGCGACGAATCGCGGCGGGGGGAACCCATAATGCCGCCGGCTCGACCTTGACCAAGACCCACGGCGACTCTCCGCTCCCCCCACCCTCGACCGGCCGGCGGTTCCGCGGTCTCATTCTCAATCCGTTCCAGGAACGCGCGCTCGCCGCCATCGAGGCCGGCAAGAACGTGCTGCTGTCGGCGCCGACCGGCGCGGGGAAGACGCTGGTCGCCGAGTACGCGATCGAGGAGACGCTGAAGCGCGGCCGCCGCGCGATCTACACCGCGCCGATCAAGGCGCTCTCGAACCAGAAGTATCGCGACTTCAAAGCGGTGCTGAACCAGTCGGTCGGGATCATGACCGGCGACGTCACGTTGAATCCGGGCGCGCCGCTGCTCGTGATGACGACGGAGATCTTCCGCAACACGATCTTCGAGAGTCCCGACGAACTCGCGGACGTCGACTACGTCGTGTTCGACGAGATTCACTACATGGATGACCTCGAGCGGGGCACCGTGTGGGAAGAGTCGATCATCTTCGCGCCGCCGCAGATCCGGTTCATCTGCCTCTCGGCCACGGTGTCGAACCTCTCCGAATTCGGCGA
This sequence comes from uncultured Phycisphaeraceae bacterium, assembly GCA_964493525.1. Taxonomy (GTDB): domain Bacteria; phylum Planctomycetota; class B15-G4; order B15-G4; family JADJEK01; genus CAZBOK01. The sequence continues at coordinate 4,173 of CAZBOK010000318.1, forward strand.
GTGGATCGAGAAGGCGCGCGCCGCGGAGCTCGACGTCATTCGTCACGCGGAGCGCCCGGTCCCGCTGCGCCACTACCTCTTCTTCCCCGGCCACGGCGCCGTCCGCGCCGAGAAGGTGCGTCGCTTCCCGCGCGTGTCGCGCGAGCGGGGCCGCGGCCCGAAGTACGACCTGATCGACCTGCTCGAGCGCGATCAGAACCTGCCGGCCCTCTACTTCTGCTTCAGTCGCAAGGAGTGCGAGCGGCGCGCGCGCGCGAACGCGAAGCGCCGTTTCCTCGACTCGCTCGCGCAGGCGCGGATCTCGGAGCTGTTCGAGGAAATCTGCGCGACGTTCCAGATGAAGATCGATCCGGCGCTCGAGGAACTGCGCAACCTCGCGCTGTGCGGTATCGGCTTCCATCACGCCGGGCTGCTGCCGCTGCACAAGGAGTTGGTCGAGCGACTGTTCACCTCCGGCTTGCTGCGCCTGCTCTTCACCACCGAGACGTTCGCGCTCGGCATCAACATGCCGGCGCGCGCGGTCGCGTTCGCGTCGCTGCGCAAGTTCGACGGCGTGGGCTTCGACCGCATCAAGTCGCGCGAATACCACCAGATGGCCGGTCGCGCCGGACGCCAAGGCATCGACCCGGAGGGCCTCGTCTACAGCGTGATCGACGATCCGCGCATCACGGTCGAGGACGTCGAGCACGTACTGTTCGGACAGATCGAGCCGATCAAGAGCCGCTTCAACCTCTCGTACTCGACGCTCATCAACCTGCACCGCGTGCTCGGGCCGCGGATCTTCGAAGCGTGGGAGCGCTCGTTCAACAACTTTCAGTGGCGGCGGATGCCGAACCGGAAGCAGGAGAAGAACCGGCAGAAGCAGGTCGCGGCGATCGACGCTCGGCTGAAGCTCCTGCGCGACTTCGGGTACATCACCGGCGAGCGCGAGATCACCGAGAAGGGCGCGATCGCGGCGTTGATCAACGGCTTCGAGCTGCCGGTCACCGAGCTGTTCTTCTCCGGTCTGCTCGACTGGCTCGACGAGCCGCAGATTGCGATCGTCATCGCGTCGCTCGTGTTCGAGGAACGGCGCGGCGACCTGTTCCGCCGGCTCGATCGGCGCGCGCTCGGCGAGCACGCGTCCGACGTCGAGCGCATCGTCGGCAAGCTGGTCGATGCCGAAGCGGAGCTCGGCTTCGGCCCGGTCACGCGGCCGCCGAACTTCGACATCGGCGCGGTGGTCGGCGCGTTCGCGAACGGTGCTTCGTTCGAGGAGTTGTCGAGCTACACGAACGCTTCGCTCGGCGATCTCGTGCGCGTGTTCCGCCTGACCGTGCAGGTGCTGCGCCAGTTGAAGAAGGCCGTGAAGGG
>CAZBOK010000319.1:0-5512 GCA_964493525.1 uncultured Phycisphaeraceae bacterium
ATTCGTCGGCTGCTGTACGAACTGGATGGCAACCGGCGTGCGCGGCGTGACGTTCGAGAGGCGCGCGAGATCGCCGATCTTGACCAGCGCGGAGTCTCGTTCGGGTTCTTTGTCGTCGGCCATCGGATCCTCTGTCGGCGCGCGAACAATACCGACCTTAACGTTAAAGTCAAATTCAGCTCCGATCCGTTTGAAACGTGTGGCAGGATCCGACTCTCACCGCGGAGCGACTCGAGTTCCGCGGCGGATTCGAACGGAACCGCGGAAGGAATCGGTCGCGTCTGAATGTCCTCGCGAACCCTTGCGCGAGATGCTGTTCACCCACCTGGGGCTTGCGACCGGCTCACATCGTGTCCGTCATGAAGCGAGAGGTGTCCGAGCCGGGCGCCGGATTCTCAGGATCCTGAAGGGGGTGTTCCGAATTCCCTGCTGACCCGGGGGCCGGTTCGCCCCCTTCACCTTTTCCACGCCGGCGCATCGCGCCAAGTCCGTTGCCCGCCCGCGATTTCACGCTGCGACGACCCGCGCGATTCCGCTACCATCCCGCCCCACCTCTGTTCGGCGGGCTCCCCACCTCGTGACGCGAATCCACACCGCGATCCTGCTCGCGGCCGGCAGCTCCCGGCGCCTGCAGGCGCTCACGGCCGACCGGCCGAAATGCCTCCTCGAAGTCGGCGGGAAGACGCTCTTCCAGCACCAGCTCGCCGCGCTCCGGGGCAACGGGATCGACCGCATCGTCGTCGTGACGGGGTATCGCGCGGAGCGCCTCGAGGAAGCCGGCGGCGCGTCGCTGACCTACGTGCACAACGAGGTCTTCGACAAGACGAACTCGCTGTACTCCCTCTCGCTCGCGGAGCGCCACGCTCGCGCCGGGTTCGTCCTGATGAACGCCGACGTCCTCTTCCATCCGCGGCTGCTCGAGACGCTGCTCCAATCCCCCGCGCCCGACGCGCTCCTGTTCGAGCCGACCGAGTCGCCGGGAGTCGGGCTCGGCGACGAGGAGATGAAGGTCCGCGTCGAGGACGGCCGCGTGGCGGCGATCGCGAAGGATCTCGCGGCCGGGGAATATCACGGCGAGAACCTCGGGGTGCTCAAGTTCTCCCCGGCCGGCGCCGCGCATCTCTTCCGCGAGGTCGAGCGCCTGGTCTCCGCGGGCGACCACAACGCGTGGGCGCCGAAGGCCTACGACTCGATGGTGAAGGTCCACCCGCTCGCGGCAGTGCCGACGCGCGGATTGCCGTGGATCGAGATCGACTTCCCGGAAGATCTCGAGCGCGCACGCGGCGCCGTGTGGCCCCGCATCGAACGCGACCTTCTCTCGCCGCGCGCCGCGAGCGGCCACGCGAAAGAACTCGGCGCCTGACCGCGCGTCAGTGCGCGGAGTAGATCGCCGGCAGGTGCCACGCGCGCACCTGCAGCACCGTGTGGTAGATCGCGAGCGCGAAGTAGAAGACGAAGCCGACGATCACCGCATACCGCGCATAGCGGAAGTTCTTGTGCAGCATCACGAACAGGATGCATACCGCGGTGAGCGAACCCTTGTAGAGCACGAACGCGACGTTGCCGTGCTCGAGCATCGCGCGGGCGATCGGGTTCAGCTCCTGTCCGCCCTTCTGCAGGTAGAAAACGGTCGCGACCGAGTCGACGACGGTGAGCGCGAAGAAGACGAGGAGCAGCGCCGCGAGGCGCGGTGAATAGAGGTCGACGAACGAGTTGTGCGCCTCGCCGTCGCGGCGGCCGCCGCGACGCCTGCCGCCGAAGAACGTGTAGCGGGAGAGGATCGGCGTCGGGCGCGTCCGTCGGTCCGGTCCGCGGGGGAACGAGCTCGCGGCTTGCGGCGCATCGGGGCGCGGGAGGTCGGCGGGCAACGGGGACTCCATCTGCGGTTCTATCGGACGTCCGACGGGCGAACTTTTGCGATCGGCGATCGGACTGCACATCTCTCTACCATCCCGTTCCGTGAACGGACCGTCCGAGCGCGCAGGTACCTGGCTCGCGGCCGCGGCGGCGGTGGTGCTCCACCTCGGCGCGCTGCGCGGCGGGTTCGTCTCGGACGACGCGACCTACGTGACCGGACATCCGGGCGTGGCGGGCGACGCGCCGATCTTCTCGCGCGCGACGCCTCCGGACCGACCGGAGCTCGGACTCTACCGGCCGCTGACGACGCTCACCTACCGCTGGACACGCGAGGTCTTCGGGTTCGCGGCGGATCGGTTTCACGCCGTCGACCTGGTACTGCACGCCGCGTGCGCGGCGCTCGTCGTGATCCTCGCGGGACGACTCGGAGCATCGCCGCGCGGGCGCCTCTGCGCCGGGCTCGCGTTCGCGGTCCTGCCGGTGCACGTCGAGGCCGTCGCGTGGATCACCGGCCGCGCCGAACTGTTGGCGGCGGCGCTCGCGCTCGCTGCGCTGATCGCATTCTCCCGCCCGGACGGTCGCGCGCCGTTTCTTCGCGCGTGCGCGGCGGCCGTGCTCTACGCGGCGGCGTGCCTCGCGAAGGAATCCGCGCTGCCGCTTCCGCTCGCGCTCTTCTGCCTCGATGCGCTCGCGCCCGGTCGCTCGACGCGCGGCGTCCGGATCGCGCGCGTCGTCCCGTCGCTCGTCGCGCTCGCCGCGATCGTCGCGGTGCGCATCGCGGTGCTCGGCCGTTTCGGCCCGGACGTCGTCGGCCTGCCGGCGCCGTTCACGATCGAGCTCGCCGACCGCGCGCGGCTCGCGGTCGCGACGTTCGGGATCGCCTGGCAGCGCGTGTTCGTGCCGATCGCTTTGTCGATCTTCCCCGACCCTCGCGAGTTCGCCGCGACTTCGGCACTGTGGCTCGGCGCCGCGCTGCTCGTCGCGTCGACCGCGCTCGTGGTGCGGGCGGTCCGTCGCGCGCGGAGTTCGCGAGCGGCCGTGCCCGCGGCCGCCGTCGGCGTCGTCTTGTTCGCGATCTTCCTGATGCCGTTCCTGCAGCTCGTGCCGATCGGATCGCTGCTCGCCGACCGTTTCCTCTACCTGCCGAGCGTCGGCCTCTCGATCGCATTCGGCGCGCTCGCCTTCCCGACGGACGGACGCGGTGCTCGCGTCCGCGGTTGGATCGCCGCGGCGATCGTCCTCGCGTTCGCGCTCCTCAGCGTTCGACGCGTGCCGGCGTTCCATGACGACGTCGCGCTGTGGGAGGACGCCGCGCGCGCGCGGCCGGACGCCGCGATCCCGGCGTTCGTGCTCGGCGAGAAATACCGCGAGGCGGGGCTGCTCGCGTCGCGCGGCGCGGATTCGCCCGGGGCCGTCGAGATGTGGACGCGCTCGCTGGAGAACGACCCCCACCACGAGTTCGCCGCGCTCGCGCACCTGCGGCTCGGCGAGATCGCCGCGGCCGCGGGCGACGCGCCGAGCGCGGCCGGGCACTACCGCCTCGCGATCGCGATCGATCAGAACCTCGTCCCGGCGCTCGTCGATCTCGCGACGCTGCATCGCGCGCGCCCGCCGGTGCTCGCGCCCGATGAGGCCGAGCGGCTGCTCGCGCGCGCGCGAGCAGCGACGAACGATGCCGCGATGTTGGCGACGATCGCGCAGCTCGAGGGCGAGCTGCGCGGCCCGTGATCAGCGCGCGCCGGGCGGCGGATCGTCACCGGCCGGATCGAAGCCGAAGATCCCCGCCACGAAGTCGAGCGCTTCGTCCGGCCGCACCTCGGCGGCGAGACCGACGAGCGCGAGGTACAGCTCCGCGCCGACGTCGAACGTGCCGCGCGCTTCCATCCCGAACGTGCGGCGGTTGCCCGCGAGCGGCACCGCGTCGACGTCGATCGAATACAAGGTCGACAGGCCGAGCTCGACGCGCCGCTCGGTCCACAGGCCGATCTCGCGGCGGCACGATCCGAACTGCCAGCACGGCACCCAGAACCCGAACAGGTTCGTGATCGCGGGACCGAGTCGACCGGCTCCCACGGCGACGAACCGCGTGATCCGCGCGTTCGCGAGGAGCCCGGGACCGACGCCGACGCGGACCGATGCGATCTCCGCGAGATCGAGTCCGCGCGCCGCGAACCAACCGCCGACGCGATCGCCGACCCCGGGCCCTGCGGGCCGCGATGCCGGAGCCGTCGCGTCCTGCCGACCGCTCGACGCGCACGCGAACGTCGTCGCGAGTGCGAGCGCCGCAGCCATCCACACACTGCTCCGCATGATGCGTCTCCGAGCGCGCTTGGTATCGCTCCGGTCGGACCGGTAGAACGTGCGCATGATTCTGGCGGGCGATGTCGGCGGCACCAACACCCGTCTGTGTCTCGTCGCGGACGGGAAGACCCCGCGCGAGATGAGCGCGCGCAAGAGCTACTCGAGCGGCGCGTTCCCAAGTCTCCCGGCGATCATCGAGCGGTTCCTCGCGGAGACGGGCGGCAAGCCGCACGCGGCCGCGTTCGGCGTCGCGGGCCCGGTGAAGGCCGGCAAGGCGAGCGCGACCAACCTCGACTGGAAGATCGACGCGGACGAGATCTCCGCGTGCATCGGCGGCGGTTGCGTCGAGGTGCGCAACGATCTCGAGACCACCGGCCTCGGCCTCGCGTGGCTCGCGCCGGAGCAGGTCGCCACGTTGAACGGCGGCGCCGCGTGGCCCGAGGGGAACGGCTGCCTCATCGCCGCCGGCACCGGACTCGGCGAGTCGATCCTCGTGCGCGAGAAGGACGGTAGCTTCCGCCCGATCCCATCCGAAGGCGGTCACGCCGACTTCGGACCGCGCGACGCCGAGCAGGACGGCCTGCTCGCGTTCCTCCGCGCGAAGTGGTCGACCGTGTCGTGGGAGCGCGTCGTCTCGGGCCCCGGCCTCGTGCACGTCTACGAGTACCTCTGCGAGTCCTGCCCGAAGAAGGGCGCGGACGACCGCGGCGTCCTCGATCGCGCGAAGTCGGAGCCGCTCGCTCGCGCGATCTCGGAGTCGGCGCTCGACGGTTCGTCACGACTCGCGCGCGCCGCGCTCACGCTGTTCGTGAAGCTCTACGGCGCGGAGGCTTCGAACCTCGCGTTGAAAGCGCTCGCGACCGGCGGCGTCTGGATCGGCGGCGGGATCGCGCCGCGCATTCTTCCCGCGCTGACCGACGGCACGTTCCTCTCCGCGTTCACCGCGAACGTGACACTGGGCAAGCTCCTCGCGCAGATGCCCGTGTCGGTCGTGCTCGAACCCGATGCTTCGCTCATCGGTGCGGCCGCGCTCGCACTCGGCTGCCCGCGGGGCGGGGCGTGAGCGCTCGGCGCATTCTGCACGTCTCGACGTTCGCGTTCCCGGAGCGGATCGGCGGCGCGGAGCGGATGGTGGTCGAGCTCGCGGCGGCGCAAGCGCGTCGTGGCGATCACGTCACGTTGATCGCGAGCCACGACGACGCGGAGATGACGAGCGCGATCGAGCGCGGCGTCGTGCGCCGCCGCTTCCCGCTCGCGCGTTCCGCGCGCGGACTCGCGTTCCTGCGCGCCGCGCGGCGCGGTTGCCGGGCCGCGCTCGCGACCGTCGCGAACCACTCGTTCGACGTCGTCCACG
>CAZBOK010000320.1:0-5511 GCA_964493525.1 uncultured Phycisphaeraceae bacterium
GGCGCTCGACGTTCCGCGTCGACTTCGTGCGCGGCAACGCCGACGTCGCGAGCCGCGAGGTCGTGCCGCTCGATCATCCCGCGGACGTGAAGGTCGCCGCACTCGTGCGCCGCGACGATCTCGGCAACGCGACGTTCGTGGAGGTGGACGCGAAGAACGCGGGCGCCGAGCGCTTCCGCCTCACCTATCCGGCGCGCGGACTGCGCGCGTCGCTGTCCTACCTCGCGGTGTTCGACGTCCAGAAGGACACGCTCGACTTCGCGCAGGACCTCGAGCTCGACAACGGCTCGGGCGAGCGGTTCGCCGGCGCGGCGATCGACGCGGTGTTCGGCGACGTGCGCACGGTGCCCTCCAACGCCGTCCTGATGGGGCGGGCGCCGGAGCCCGACGCGCCGGCCGGTTTGAAGGCCGAGCCGTCGCGCCAGGATTTCGCGGAGCTGACGTCGGTCGAGTTCGGCAAGGACGTCGCGCTCCAAGACGCGGTGCTCTCGCGACGCCGCGTGCTCGAGAAGTCCGGCGTCGCGACGACGATCGAATACAAGGTCGATGCATCGGCGTGGGGCAATCGCGTGCTCCGCGTGATCAAAGCGCAGAACGTCGAGAGCGGCCTCGGCGGCACGACGCTCGAGCCCGGCGGCCTGTCGTTCTGGCTGCGCGACGGCGACTCCGAGCGGTTCCTGCGCGGCGGCGGCGTCGGCCACGTCGCGCCGGGCGGTGAGCTGGAGCTCGAAGCGGGGTTCGTCGACGAGATCACCTGCGAGCGCGACGTCACCGACCTCGCGCGCACCGACCTCGTGTTCGGCGAATACAACAAGGCGCTGGTCTCCTGGAACGAGACCGAGTCGATCCGCTGGAAGGTCCGCAACCACGCGCAGTCGCCTCGCACGCTGACCGTGATCGAGCACGTGCTCGGCACCGATCGCTTCGAGGTGAAGGACGCGAGCGTGCCCGCGAACCGGAAGGACCAATCGACGATCGAGTTCAAGGTCGAGGCGCCGCCCGGTGTCGAGACCGTGCTCACGTTCTCCGTCTTCAAGCAGAACCTGCGAGCGGGTTGAGGAGCCGACCATGACCTTCACGATCCTCCTCGCCCTCGCGCTCACGCAACTGCCGACGCCCGCGCCGGTGATCGACTCGACGGCGTCCGGCGCCGGCGCGACCGGCGGCTTCCTCGAGGTCGTCGTCCCGAGCAAACCCGACGCGACGCGCATCCAGTTGACGAGCGATCAGCCGGCCGCGGTCGTCGAGACGCGCACGGTGCATCTCGCCGCCGGCGACAACCGGTTGCGCTTCGATTGGTCGCGGGAGCGCGTCGACGAGAACTCGGTGCGCGTCGAGGTCGCGCCGGCCGCGGGCACCGCATCGATCGCGAGCCGCGAGAAGATCAAGCGCCTCGGCAACACGCTCTACTTCGTGGTGAACGCGTCCACCGCGACCGATGCCGTCGTCACGACCCGGTACCTGCTGTGGGGGATCGGCTGGCGCGTCGATTACACGGGCATCGTCGCCGGCGCCGACGCGGACGCGCAGAAGCTCGAGCTGCGCCAGACCGTCGAGGTGTCGAACGGGTCGGGCAAGGACCTCGACGGCGTCACGCTGCGCTTCGAGGGCGGCGAGGTCGCCGGGCTCGCGCTGAAGCAGGGCGAGCGCCGCGAGGTCGAGGTGTTCCGCGTCGCCGACGTCCCGCTGGTCAAACGTTACGTGTTCGACCTCTCGCGCTTCGGCGGCACGCCGGGCGTCGAGCTGGAGATCGACGATGCCGCGGGCGGCGCGCTCGCGCGGCGGCTGCTCCCCGCGGGCAAGATCCGCCTGTTCGCGAAGGACGGCGATCAACCGCCGAAGCTCGTCGGCGAGGACGTCTTCCCCGCCACGGTGCTCGGCGAGAAGGCGCGCTTCTCGACCGGCCTCGCGCGCGACATCACGGTCGAGCGGCGGGTCGCGTCGCAGGTCAACGAGAACGAGCGGCGCGATCGCTGGAACAAGGTGGTCGCGTACGACCAGCGCACCAAGCTCTCCTACAAGGTGAAGAACGGCGCCGGCCGCGCGATCAAGCTGCGGGTCGTCGAGCAGCCCGGCGCGCCGTTCACGATCGTCGCCGCGCCGCCGGGAGCGCTGAAGAAGAAGTCGGACGTGCTCGAGTTCGACGTCGACCTCGTGGACGGCATCGCGAATCAGGTCACGTTCGACGTCGAATGGTTGCGCTCGAACTTGTTCTGACGCTCGCCTGCGCGCTTACCGATCCGACCGCGCCGCGCGCGGACGGCGGCGAGCTGTACACGGCGCTGACCGACGCGCTCGAACGCGGCGCGTTCTCGGACGTGCGCTCGCTCGCGGCGCGCATCCCGGCCGACACGACGCTCGGCCGCAAGGCCGCCGCGCTGGCGCGCCTCACCGACGCGTTCGAATCGCGCGGGCCCGTCGCGCAGGACGGCATCGACTGGGCCGCCGGCGACTCGGTCGAGGTGCGCAGCGGCACGCTGCGGATGTCGCTCGCGCCCGACGGCGCGTTCGCCGCCGCGGTGTGCCCCGAGCACGGCGCCGGCGGCTACCGCGCGATTCTCTTCGGGCACCCCGCGCCGTTCACGAGCCGCGTGTCGTTGTCGGTCGACGGGGAGGCGCGCATGCCGCCGCGCGGCCGGCCGTACCCGATCCCCGGCGGCGGAGTCGTCGACCTGCGTGACGGCGACCTCGCGGTGCAGGTCTCGCTCACCGGCGGCGCCGCACCGCCGTTCCATCCGCAGCCGGACGCGACCGCCGGGTTGCGCATCGGCGTCAGCGTGCGCAACGACGGCGCGCGGTCGCACCGCGTCGGGCTGCGGCTCCTGCTCGACGTCGCGCAGGGGTTCGACGATGCCCCCGCGGTCGCGGTGCTCGCGGGGTCCGCGCGCTCGGTGCTCGCGACGACGACCGTGTTCGAAGGCGACTCGGTGCCGCCGTCGCTCGGCGTCGGCGACCGCGCGCTCGTGTTGCGCGGCCTCGGGGCGCCTGCTCCCGAGCGCGTGATCGTCACGCCGCTCGAACCCGCGCTCGCGGCTGCGTTCGACTTCGCGGCCGACGAAGCGGCGCCGCTGTCGCCGGACGTCGCGCTCGCGATCTACTCCGAGCCGATCGACCTCGCGCCGGGCGCGTCGCGCTCGTTCGCCGTGCAGTTCGTCCCCCGGCCGCGCGACTTCGAGCGCGCCGCACCGCTCGCGACGTCGATCTTCACCGAGCCGGTGGCCACCGACCCGGACGCGACGCGCGTCGTCCTCGCGCTCGCGAACGATCTCCCGGGCAACGTGCGGTCGGTCGCCGCCGTGTCGGCGCGCGCGTCGATCGGCGCGGGGCTCGAGACGCTCGCGCTCCCCGATGACCTCGATCGCCTCGGCACGCTCGGCCTCGGCGCGCTCGTCACGCGCTCCGTCGTCGTGCGGCCCGACCGGTCGCGCGGCGGCCCGCTCGAAGTCGCGTTCGACGTGTCCGGCGGCGTCGCGCCCGACCGCGCGACGCGCCGCGTGACGGCGCAGGTGCAGGCGGCGCAATCGCTGTCGATCGCCGGCGTGATCCGCGACGTGCAGGGCCGCGCCGTGCCCGATTGCGACGTCGTGCTCGTCAAGGACGGCCGCGACGAAGCGCGCACGCGTTCCGACGGCGCGGGCAACTACCGCTTCGACGGCGTCCCGCCCGGCCCGCACGGCGTCCGAGCATCGCGCGTCGTGTGGTTCGAGCCGGCGGCGAAGCTGCACCGCGAGGACCTCGACAACGTGCTGCGCGACGTCGTCCTCACCAGCGAGACGATCGACAACCAGTCGCGGCACGTGCTCCCCGAAGTGCTCCCCGGCTCCGGCCGCGACATCGTGCTCGCGCGGTCGCTGACGCGGTACTCGGTGTTCGTGTCGGTCGAGTGGGACGCGCCGCGCGAGTATCTCGAAGGCATCGCGCGCGGCATGCGGCGCGCCGCGGAGTTCCTGTACGGCATCAGCGGCGGGCAACTCACCTACGGCCGCGTGTCGATCCGCGATTGCGCGCAGGAATGGCCGCAGGCCGACCTGTGGGACTGGTGCAACAACTCGGTGCATCCGAACGCCGACGTCGCGGGCATCCGCCACCTCTATGACCCGGTCACGACGCCGTGGAGCACCGGGATGAACTTCGGGCGGCAGTGGGGGCCGAGCTGGGACGAGATCCACCTGTTCTCGACGGTGGTGCACGAGTTCGGTCACTACGGGCTCGGCCTGTACGACGAGTACCTCGGCGCTCCGCAGGGCCAGTACCGCGGCCTCGCCTACTGGGAGATGTGTCGCTGCTTCATGGGGTACCAGTACTCCGACCACATGATCTGCTGGGAGGGGAACCACCACTGGTACACGAACCAGGGCATGTGGAACGGGATGGACTGCTGGTCGCAGATCGAGCGCGATCACGAAGGGATGCGCGGCGGGTTCTACGCGCCGGTCGTGACCGCGAAGGAGCGCGGCGGGCTCGTGATCGCGGAGGTGCCGAACCACGTCGGCGACGACCTGAGAGTGTCGATCCGCGACCGCGACACCGGCGGCTTCCAGGCGCGGCTCACGCTCGCCGGTCCGTTCGGAACGAACCTGCCCGGCTGCCTCGTGTACAGCGAGGTCGCGGCGGAGCATCGCGTGATGTTCGAGGGGTATCCGCGCGGCGACGGCTCGCTCGACCTGATGGGCGCGCACGTCGGCGACAAGGTGTGGGGGCTGTGGAACGGAATGCGCGCCGAGTTCACGATCGGCGAGCGACGCGACCGCTACGTGCTCGAGTTCGGCAGCGAGCCGGGCGAGCACGTCGCGCCGGCGCCGCTCGTCTCGATCCATCCCGAGCGAGTGAGCGGAGCGTTCGCGGGCGCATCGATCGAGATCACGCCGTTCGTGCCGCCGACCGGCGCGCCGACCGCGACGATCATCGGCGGCGATCGACCGCAGATCGCGCTCACGAGAACGGGCGACGCCGCGTCATCACCCGACGCGCGCTGGGTCGGTTCGATCGGCGCCGACCGGTTCACGAACGGCCGCGCGACGATCGAGATCGTCATGCCGGACGCGGTGCAGGGCGATCGCACCACGATGGTCGACGTCGTGATGTCGTCGATCGGCGCGAGCGAGTCGGAGAGCGCCGCGTTCGACGGCGCGCTGAAGGTGCGCTTCGCGGCGGGCGCCGTCCCGGCAGATTCACTGCTCGCGATCGCAAGCGCCGAGGGACCGACGCTCGCGCTGAAGGACGCGCGCGTCGTCGGCCGCGTCCACGCGATCTTCCCGTCCGGCGAGCCGGCGCCGTTCGCGGCGCCCGTGCTCCTCGTGTTCGCGCCGCTGGACGGGGCGAAGGACTGCGAGCCGCGCCGCTTCGACGAGACGACGCGCACGTTCGTGCCGATCGACGGCGCGCGACGGCTCGACGACGGATCGTTCCTCGCGCCGCTCACCTCGCCTGGGTTCGTCGCGCTCTGCATCCGCGGGTGAACCGCGACGCGGAAGAATGTGCCCGTGCGCGGGAACGGGCGCGTGCGCGGGC
>CAZBOK010000321.1:0-5500 GCA_964493525.1 uncultured Phycisphaeraceae bacterium
CGTAGAGGTGTCCGCTCGCCAGCTCCAAGTCCGTCGGCAGGTAGTGGCTGCCCGCCCATGAAACGAGATACGGCGCCGTCGCCACCAATGATGCCGCTGCCATCAGCAACACGACGAGCGCGCGCCACCCCGCGCCGCGATGCGCGATCCGTCCACCGAGATAGTTTCCGATCGCGATCGCCCCGAGCGTCACGCCAATGACGTTGGCCCACACCGGGACCGAAGCGCCGAACCACGGCATGAACAACCGAGCGCCCGTGAGTTCGAGTGCGAGTGCGCCGGCGCCGGCGGCGAATGCCGCGAAGACGATTGCGAGCGTACCGGGGACGCGTTCGGGCAACTCGTCCCGGACGCCGTCAGAACGCAATCTCGATCCCGTTCAGGTAGACCTCGCCGAAGTTCGAGAGGTTGTTGACGTGCCACTGCTGGAGCGCGTTCTCGAGCTTGCGCGCCTTCGTTCCTTCGAAGCAGACCTTCGGCTCCTCCCGCGTCTCCTTGCCATCCGCGTCCTTCTTCACGACCTCGTGAACGATCTTGATGCTCTTGCCCATGTCGAGCAGATCGTCATTCAGGTTGATCTTCACGTTGCGCAGGCCGGGCGGAGAGGTCAGCTTGATCTCGTTCCGGTCACTGAACACTTCGGCCTCGATCCAGAACTCGCCGTTCTTCGGCACATCGCCCTTGAACTCGAGCCAATAAGCGACGCCGACCGGATTCTTGGTCACGACCCGGAGCTTCTTCGGAGCCGGATTCTTCGGGTTCGCCGTGACGAATGCGGCGATCGCTTGTGAGCCCGCTTCGCCCGCGGACCCGACGCCCTCGAACACCGTGGTCGTCAGTGCCGCCTCGACCCCTTTCGCTTTCAAGTCGTCGATCGCCTTAGCGGCCGTCTTTCCCGCGTCGCCGTCTCCCGAAGCCACGACCGCCACCTTCATGCTTCGCAGATTCTCCATCACATCCGCGACGGCGATCGATTCCGGGCGCCGAATCACCACGCCGCTCACCAGGCTCGGGAACTTCGCCGCGAACGCGATCGCGGCTCCGGCGGTGCTGGAATCGCCATCCACCACGACGCGCAGGCGGTCGATGTAGAAGTGCTTTGCCGTCTCATCGATCGAGAGAATGATCCGTTCATCGCCGGTGGATTGAGCCCAATCGATCGGGTTTTCGACGTTCACGGGAAGGATGATCATCGCGGAGTCCGCGATCGCGGGCGGATACGCCTCGGAAGCCCACTTCTTCAGGTCGTCGACTTTCTTCATCGGCGGATGGAGTGCAATCACGGCGGGAGTCGCGACGTCGTGGGAGTAGTTCTTGGGGAGCCAGAGGAGATACTTCGCGCTGGTCTTGTTCCCCGGCTCGATATCTCGCTCCCACCACCGGCCTTTTTGAGGCGACTTCTCCGGGCTGAACGGCACCATCATCAGCGTGCGCAGCTCGCCGGGCGACGCGAGCGGATCGAGCTTCTTCCGCTTCGCCAGATCCTTCAACTTCGAGTTCAGCTCTTCGAACGCCTTCACTTGCGACGCCATCTGCTTGGTCGACTCGGGTTGCGCCATGGCGTCGAACCACTTCGCGAACATCTCCGAGAACGTCTTGCGCTCACTCTTGTCGAACACGTTCTCGACGGCAAATGCACTCGCGCACGACGCGAGTCCGATCACGGACATGAGCAGAACTCGGCGCCTCATTGGCAACTCTCCAACCCGGCGTCGCCGGGGTCGCAAATCCTGATTCGGTCGAAGTCTAGGTAGCGTCGTGGATCGAGTCAACGCGACCCGGTGGACGCGGGCGTGGAGTACGTCCGCGCGAGACCGAGAATCGCGCGCAACCTTCGTGGATCACCCGCGAGGACTTGGAGGAACCCCGCCCTGGCATCCGCCGACTCCGCCGCGTGAACGCGCAACGTCGCGAGGTTCTCCACCGCGTCGATGCTCTTGTGATCGATCGCCGCGCGGAACTGGTCGCGCGCTTCGTTCGATCGCCCGGTCCCTTCCAAGAACAACGCGAAGTCGTTCTCCAGACTCGGGTCCGCGGGGAAGTCGCGCATCGCCTCGCGATACGACCGCTCCGATTCCTCCACTCGGTTCAGCTTCGCGAGCGCGAGCGCGAGGTTCGCCCGGGCCGCCGGTTGCTCCGGGGCCGCGGCCACGAGCTTCCTCGCGATCACTTCGACGCGGTCGTATCGATCCTGTTCCGCGCACCACGCCGCGGTGCTGTACATCTTGGTCATCGCCCACGCGCGCTCGGGCGCGTTCGAGTCGATGACGGCGGAGAGATCCTCGATCATCGCGTCGATGTCGTTCACCTTCGCGCGGGCCTCCGCTCGGAACGCCCGCCAAGTCCCATCGGACTCACGCCCCTCGAGCGCGCGGTCGAAGCTCTTGATGGCCGCCGCGGGTTGCCCGGCGTCGATCTGCGCGCGACCGAGCCATCCCCACGCATCTTGGCCGGCCTGAACGCTGCCGGCGATCGCCGAGAGCGCCGCGACGCACGCTGCGGGATGCGGAGACAGCGCCTGGTACACATCGGACGCAAGTCCCGCATCGGCTTTCCCGGAGCGAGAGATCTCCGCGAACTCGTTCGCCGCCGCATCCGGCGAATCGATGACCCGCGCGGTCGCGTGGTTGATCCGGATGTCCAAGCGCTCCGGTGCGAGCTTCATCGCGGCGTCGAGGTCCGCAAGCGCGCCGGCATGCGCACCCGTCTTGAGCCGGAGGAACCCGCGCAGCGCGAGCGCGTCGGCGTGATCCGGATGCTGCGCCACGATCGCGTCCAACGCGGCGATCGCGCCGGGACGGTCGCCGCGGCGATCTTTCACGAACGCCTGAATGACACCGGCTTCCGCGGCCAAGCTCGCGTCGCTCGCCGCGATCGCAGCCGAGGTGTCGGCGTCGATCCACAACGACCGGACCAAGTCGTCGACGCCCCCGTCCGCTTCGCGCGCGTCGGCTGCCTGGAGCGAAGCGCGCGCGAGCAGGATGCGGTTCGCCGGATCCTGATCCGACGCCTCGACGAGTCGCGTCGCTCGCGACAATGCATCCGCCGTCCGGCCTTCCGCAAGGTCCTGCGCGGCGAGCTTCCGCTCCTCCGCGGGGTCGAGGACCGCGCGGGGCGAATTGGTCGCCGTTCCGGTCGGGGTCTGCGCGTGCGCCGCGGCGGTGAGCAGCAGGAAGATCGCCAGGCTGCGGATCATCTCGGATCCTCTCGCATTCGAGTGCCGTTTCGAGCCGGCGCGCCGCACGCAAGTCACGCGCCGGACCCGGCGTCCGGCGAGATCGGCAGCGTCCGCACGCCTCCCGTGCCCAGTTCGGTTCGCACCCGCTCGAGAATGCGTCGGTTGTTCCGGAATCCGATCTCGGCGGGAAGCGCATCGATCGGAAAGAAACGCGCCTCCGCGGCGTCGTCGCCCGCGCGGATCTCGCCCCCAACGACCTCACAGAGGTACACGACGAGGATCCCCCGCTTGCGCGGGTCGTCCTCGGTGTACAGCACGTCGAGCAGCCCGGTGACGCGCACGTCGAGTCCCGTCTCCTCCTTCGTCTCGCGCACGGCGGTGAGCATCGGGGGCTCGTCGTACTCTTCGTAACCGGCCGGAAGCGTCCAGTGATCCCGGTAGGGCGCCGAGCAGCGTCGAATCAGGAGCACCTCACGCCCGCGCAGCACGACCGCGGCGGCCGCCGCCGCGGGATTCAGGTAGAGGATCAGCCCGCAGTCCGGGCACCAGAGCCGCTCGCGCTCCTCGACCTGTTTCTTCCCCAGCGCCGCGGCGCAGATCGGACAGTGGCGCGCACGCTGCTCCCACACGCAGGCTTCTCCGATCCTCAGGCGACTCGACGCGAACGCGCCCTTCGAGCGCGACATCATAAGACCGCGCAGCGGAGCGCCGTCGCACCGCGACGCTATGATCCCGCGCTTCACCATGCGAACCGTCGCGCTCCTCGGCTCCACAGGATCGGTCGGCACGAGCGCGCTCGAAGTGCTCGACGAGCTGCACGATTCCCATCGTCCGGTAGCGCTCGTCGCGCGCGGCGACGCCCGCGGGATCATCGAACAGGCGCGCAAGTATCGTCCGCTCGTCGTCGGGCTCTTCGATCGGCAGGCGGCGAGCGCGGTCGAGGACGCCCTGCGCGGGGAATCGATCCGGGTCATCTCCGGTGAAGACGCCGCCGTGGACGCACTGCGGGAGACGCGTCCGCAGATCGTCCTCGCCGCCATTACCGGCGCCGCCGGGCTCGCGTCATCGCTCGAAGCCGTCCGAATGGGCGCCTTGCTCGCACTCGCCAACAAGGAAGCGCTGGTGATGGCGGGCCACTTGTTGACCCGCTTCGCGCGCGAGAGCGGCGCGAAGATCGTCCCGGTCGACAGCGAGCATTCCGCGATCTTCCAGGCCCTGAACGGCGCCGCGCCCACCGACGTCCGCCGCCTGTTCCTCACCGCATCGGGGGGACCGCTCGTCGATCTTGCCAAGGAGCGCTTCGCCGCCGTGACCGCGAAGGAAGCGTTGAACCATCCGACATGGAAGATGGGTCCGAAGATCACGATCGACTCGGCGACGCTCATGAACAAGGCGCTCGAGATCGTCGAAGCGCGGTGGCTCTTCGACGTCCCGGCGGAATCGATCGAGGTCGTGATCCATCGCCAATCGATCGTTCACTCGATGGTCGAGTTCGTCGACGGCTCGATCCTCGGACAGCTCGGCGTGCCGAGCATGACGGTGCCGATCCGCTACGCGCTCGCGTGGCCGCAACGGGCCCGCACGCGTTCGAACTACTTCGACTTGAAGCGCTTCTCGAACCTGACGTTCGAGTCGCCCGATCGCGACCGATTCCCCGCGCTCGCGCTCGGAGAGCGTGCCGCCCGCGAGCTCGGCATCGCCGGCACGGTGCTCAACGCGGCGAACGAGATCGCGGTCGCGCGCTTCCTCGAAGGCAAGACGGCTTTCGATCGGATTCCATCGACCGTCGCGCGCGTGCTCGACGGCGCGGAACAGGTTTCCGATCCTTCGCTCGCTCAGATTCTCGCCGCCGATCGCTGGGCGCGCACGGAAGCGGAACGATGCCTCACCCTTTGATCTCGCTCGCCATCTCGCTTCCGAACATCGGATCGACGCTCCTGACGATCTTCGGAATCGGACTCGTGATCTTCGTGCACGAATTCGGTCACTTCCTGTGTGCGCGCAAGGTCGGCGTGCGCGTCGAGATCTTCTCGCTCGGTTACGGTCCGCGCCTGTTCGGCTGGGTGCGCCGCGGAACGGACTTCCGCGTCTCGGCGGTGCCGGTCGGCGGCTACGTGAAGATGGCCGGCAGCGAGCCGACCGAGTGCGAAGGCCTCCCGGACGAGTTGCTCTCGCGCACGGTCGGGGAGCGCATCCTGATCTTCAGCGGCGGCGTCGTGATGAACGTGCTGTTCGCGCTCGTCGTGTTCCCGACCATCTTCGCCATCGGCGTTCCGATGGAGGATGCTCGCATCGGCACCGTCGGCTCCGGCGGTCCCGGAT
>CAZBOK010000322.1:0-5499 GCA_964493525.1 uncultured Phycisphaeraceae bacterium
GCCGCCAGCCGGTCATCGCGAACGCCTTCGACATGCCGGAGCAGAGGATCGTGCGCTCGCGCAGCTCGGGCCGCGCGGCGGCCGGCGAGACGTGCGGGACGCCGTCGTAGGTCAGCGCGCCGTAGATCTCGTCCGACACGACCATCAGGTCGCGCTTCACGACGAGGTCGGCGATGGCGACGAGGTCGTCGCGGCGCAGCACGGCGCCGGTCGGATTGTTCGGCGAGTTCAGGATCAGCACGCGCGACTGCGGCGAGAGCGCCGCCGCGATGCGGTCGGCGGTGAGGCGGAAGCCGTCCGCCGGGTCGGTCTTCACGAACTTCACGACGCCGCCGCAGAAGCGGACGAGCTCGGGGTACGTGACCCAGTAGGGCGACGGGATCAGGACTTCGTCGCCGTCGCCGACCAGCGCCATCAGCGACTGCGCGATCGCCTGCTTCGAGCCCGCGGTGATCATGACCTCGCCGCGCGCCTCGTAGCGGAGTCCCTGCTCCTTCTCGACCGCTCGCGCGACCGCCTGCCGCAGCGCGAGCATTCCTTCGTTCGCGGTGTAGTGCGTCTCGCCGCGATCGATCGCCGCCTTCGCCGCCGCGCGCGCCGGCTCCGGCGTGTCGAAGTCCGGCTCGCCGAGCCCGAACGCGAGCACGTCCTTGCCGGCCGCTTTCAATTCGGCGGCGCGCTGCGCGAGCCGGAACGTGTCGGACGGTCGGAGGCTTTGGGCGCGTTTCGAGAGGCGCGAGGGCATGCTCCGCTCTTGGAGACCGCGGGACGAGCGCGGGAAGGCGAGCGGCGAACGGTAACAGGCGCCCGATCGAGCGACAAGCGCGACCGCGTCCGGCGCGGCCCGCTTCGGGATTGGCGCGGAAGGACGCCGCCGGGCTTCCGTAGAATCGCGGCCTTTTTCCGGTCGGCCCCGTCCGTCGAAAGGGAATGCCGTCCGGCCGATCCGCTGCCGCACGAGGATCTCGCGCACGTGAAGAAGACGACGAAACGGGTGTTGATCGCCCTCGTGTTCCTGGCCGGCCTGGCTTACTTCACGTTCACGCTCGTCTTCTTCGATCCTTTCGAAGACTCCTACCTCGACTCCTTCGATGGCCCGGCGCCGGTGCGCATCGAGTACGTGATCCCGCGGACGATCGACTGGTTCGCGCACAAGCGCGAGCTCGAGGGCGACTTCGACGCCGAGAACTTCCCGGTGCCGCGCGATTGGTCGAGCATCGTCAACACTCCGCGCTGGACCCAGTTCAGCGAGACGCCGGTCTACCAGGCGTTCGTGAAGGCGCAGGATCCGGGCGCGAAGGTGCAGCAGATCCGCGAGTCGCTCGCGAAGGTGCCGCTCCTCGATCCGCTTTCCGACGTGCTCGGCCGCGAGGTCGCGGTGTTCGGCCGGTTGAAGGAGCGCAAGGTCTACGACCACGACGAGACCGCCTGTGCTTTCCTCGGCACGCGCTGGGTGAAGTTCGGGTTCGAGGCCGCGGCGAACGGCGTCGTGCGCGGGATGCTCGGCATCCCGTATCCGATCGAGACCGACGACAACGGCGTGATGAGCGTGAAGATCGACGACGCGAACACGCTCTACCTCTGGCGGCACCTCGACCTGTTCGTCGTCTCCACCGGACCCGGGCTCGTGAAGGAAGTGCGCGAGCTGATCGAGGCGGGCCGGGAGCAGAGCCTCGGCTTCGCGCTGCGGTATCACGCGACCGTCGCCGAGGACGTCGAGAACTTCGCCGGCATGCGGCAGAAGGAAGTCGACGTCGAGTCGCTGAAGCGCCGCGTGCAGACGCACGTGAAGCTCGACTCGCTGTGGGGGATGACCGACTTCGACGAGTCGTTCGTCGAGCATCGCGGCGAGGTGTCGCGTTGGCTGCTCGCGCGCTTGTTCAACCCGCGTTACTTCGACGATCTCACGCTCGACGTCGCGTTCGGACGCACGCTCGACGTGCGCGGGATGCTCGGCTTCGACAAGGATCGCGCGCGGCAGAACGAAGCGGGGTTCTACGACCGCAAGACGTTCGACTTGCGCGCGGCGATGGACTCCGCGGCGACCGTGCTGCCGGAGGACACGTTCTTCGTCGCGGCCGCGCGCGTCGACATGCGGCAGTTCCTGCCGCTGATCGTGAAGGGGCTCGG
This sequence comes from uncultured Phycisphaeraceae bacterium, assembly GCA_964493525.1. Classification (GTDB taxonomy): domain Bacteria; phylum Planctomycetota; class B15-G4; order B15-G4; family JADJEK01; genus CAZBOK01. The sequence continues at coordinate 2,131 of CAZBOK010000322.1, forward strand.
CGAGGTCGACCCCGCGGCGAAGGAGCTGATCGACGGCGTGATCCAGGCGGTGCGGAAGGCGCGCCCCGACTTCCGCGCCGGCGACGCGACGGAGGCGGCGAAAGAGCTGTCGAACTTCCTCGGCCAGGACGTCGTGTTCGCGATGAAGCGCGACAACTACCTCGGCGATCCGAAGGATCCGATGCCGCTCGTGGCGCTGCTCTTCCAGGTGGTCGACAAGGGACCGGAGTTGTCGCAGCTCGAGCAACAGGCGTCGATCGATCCCACGCGCTCCGGCGGATACAACGGCTTCATCTACCCGATCATGAAGGCGCACTCGCAGCTGAAGAGCGGCGGCGAGCACGGCGTGAAGAAGTGGGTCAAGGTCACGCACTTCTCGAAGGCGGAGCCGAAGCAGCGCTCGGTGCAGGACGTGTTCCTGATCGGCACCGGCATCAAGAACGTCGCGTTCGGGATCATCGACCCGCGATCGAAGACGCAGGGCCCGTGGACGCTCGCGCTCGTCCTCTCGCCGCGCGCGGAGGATCGGCCCGACCCCGATGACGCGACGAAGACCGTCGACGCCGGCACCGCGCAGGAGATGATCAACGACTTCGTGCAGCTCTCCGAGTCGGGCGGCGCGCCGGTCGCGGTGAAGTCGGTCACCGGCGACGTGCGGCAGGTGCGTTCGCTGCACGAGTCGAAGGCGTACCAGGACGGCCGCGACTTCCTCGAAGGGTTCGCGAGCGTCGCGACGTTCCTCGAAGCGGGCGGGTTGAAGAGAGTCCTGATCGACCAGACCGAAGCGTGGGCGGACGAGGCGACGGCGATCGATTGGGAAGCGGCGGGGCACGAGATCGAGCAGCGGCTGTACGCCGGCGAGTTCGCGTCCTGGCGGGGGAAGGCGATGCCGAAGAACGTGAAGGACCAGTTCGACGCGAAGATCGACGCGGAGAAGAAGGAGATGGACCGCGTGCGCCGCGCCGAGAAAGTGCCGGCGAAGCAGCGCGAGCTGAAGGACAGCCTCGCGTGGGTCGATCTGCTGCAAGACGCCTTCCTCGCGGCGCGCATCGACGAGTCGAGCCAGAACATCGAGCTGCGCGCGAAGATCCGCACGCACCTCGGCGAGTGAGCGACATGACTTCGCGATCGCTCGGCGTCGCTCTCGTTCTCGGTCTCGCGTTCCCGGGATGTCGAGTCGTCTTGAACGGCGACCACGCCGAGGCGCCGTTCGCACGCGGCGCGCCGACCGCGGCGCCCGCGCCGTCGGCTCCGAGCGCTCCGCTGGCGGCGGAGACTCCGGAGAAGACCGCGAAGCCGGTGGTCGCGCTCGACCTCGCGTCGGCGTCCGCGCTCGCGCGGGAGATCCAACCGCTCGTCGCCAAGCTGCGCGGCGTCGAGTACCGCCACGACGTCGAAGTCGGCCTGAAGACGCGCGCCGAGTTCACCGAGGCGGTGAAGAAGGAATCGGCCGAGGAGACGCCGCAGGCGGAGCAGGACGACGACGAGGACACCCGCATCCTGCTCGGCCTCCTCCCGCCCGGCGCCGATCTGCTCGACTCGATGATGGACCTCGTGGGCGAGAGCGTCGCGGGGTACTACGACTACCGCGAGGCGAAGAAGTTCTTCGTGATCGAGGGCCATCCGCGCGGGCTGCTCGCCGAGATCACGATCGCCCACGAGCTGTGCCACGCGCTCGAGGACCAGGTGTTCGACCTCGCGAAGCTGCAGGAGAAGGGGAAGGTCGACGCCGACCACGCGACGGCGATCACCGCGGTGATCGAAGGCAGCGCGACGACGTTGATGAACCTCTTCGCGGTCGCGCGCGTCATGCGCCCGGGCAAGCAGCCGCCGGAGATGCCGGCCGACATGGGCGAGTTCGGCGCGCTCGCGCCCGACACGCCGCCCGCGCTCGCCGCGGAGCTGATCTTCAACTACCTGCACGGGTCCGCGTTCATGACGCGCAACCCGATGGGCATGGGCAAGCCGCGTCTGTCCGACTGGAACCGCGCGTTCAACGACCCGCCGACGTCGACGGAGCAGATCCTGCACCCCGCGAAGTATTGGGACGCGTCGCGTCGCGACGATCCGCGGCCGGTCGCGCTGCCCGATCTCTCGGCGTCGCTCGGCGACGGATTCACGCTCGCGCGCGAGAACGTGCTCGGCGAAGCGCGGCTCGCGCTCGTGATCTCGGATGACCTCGCGGAGCTGGAGCCGCACCGCGCGCCGCCGCTCGGCACGCTGCTCGGCGCGTTCTTCTCGGACGCGGCCGCCGGCTGGGGCGGCGATCGCGCGCAGCTCTACCGCGGAAAAGACGGCGCGCGGCTGCTGGTCCTCGCGATCCGCTGGGACACGGAGAACGATCGCGACGAGTTCGACGACACGTTCGGGGAAGGCGCCGCAAAGCGGATCCCGTTCTTCCGCGCGACGAAGAATGCCACGATCGGCGGCGACGCCGCGACGGTCCTGGTATTCGCGGACGACGCGGCGGCGGGCGTCGCGGGTGAGGCCGCCGAGGCGGCCGTCGCGGCCTGCGCGAAGTGATCGCTCGCGTTGATCCCTTTACCGCCGCAGGAGTCGCTCTAGAATCCCGCGCTTCCTCGACGTTGCCGAAGTCGTTCGTTCCCGTGCCGGGATGGCGGAATTGGCAGACGCGCTAGGTTGAGGGCCTAGTCCCCGTCACAGGGGGTGCAGGTTCAAGTCCTGTTCCCGGCACCACACTTCTCCCCGCATCCCGCGGGTTCCCGTCACATCGCCTCGATCGCACGGCGCCGCTGCCAGACGCGGCTCGCGTCGAGGCCGCCGACCAAGAGCCCGATCAACACGCACAGGAAGACGAGGCCGCCAAGCTCCTGGCCTTTGCCTTCGCGCGCGAGCTTCGGTGCGATCAGGAGGATGGGGAGCGCGGGCCCGCAGAACACGCCGAGGATCACCTTCAGGACGGGCCCGACCCGGAACAGCAGCAGCAGTAGCGCCGCGCTGATTCCGTACAGGGCGCCGCGGACGAGGAACGCTCCCATTTCGTCGACGAGGCCGATGTTCTTCGGGTCCGTCAGCATCAAGCCGTTCAGGAGGAGCAGGACGAGCATCCCGACGAGCGCGCATCGCAGCAGGTGGTAGACGATCTTCATCGGCCGGCTCCGGAGGCTGCGAAGTGGAAGGGCGGGAACGCGGCATCGGGCAGCGACGCGCGCGCCGCGGTCAACGCTGAGCCCGTCGCGTGCGACAGGTCACGTGAGCCGATCGAACCCGCCGGCATCAGCCACATGCCGCCGGCGCAAAGAGTGAGCACGGCGGCGACGCGCAGCGCCATCGGGACGCGCGCGAGCCCACGCGGCGCGACGACGTCGTCGATCGTCGCCGCGAGCCGCTCGCGCGCGACGGCGAACT
>CAZBOK010000323.1:0-2347 GCA_964493525.1 uncultured Phycisphaeraceae bacterium
GCAGGAGCGCGAACGACACGACGAGGGGCACGGTCGCGATCGCGGTCGCCCCCGCCACGTCGTGCTGCTCGAGCTTGGTGACGATGAGCAGGGGCGCGATCTCGGTCTTCATCGGCAGGTTGCCGGAGATGAACACGACCGAGCCGTACTCGCCGATCGCGCGGCCGAGCGCGAGCGCGAACCCGGTGAGCGCGGCGGGCGCGAGCGCCGGGAGGACGACGCGCAGGAACGCGAGGCGTCGCGAAGCGCCGAGCGTCGCGGCGGCTTCCTCGAACTCCGGCTCGAGATCCTCGAGGATCGGCTGCACGCTGCGGACGACGAACGGCAGGCCGATGAACGTGAGCGCGATCCACACGCCGAACGGCGTGTACGCGCCCTTCAACCCGACCGCGGCGAGCGCGCGCCCCATCAACCCGTGCGGCGCGTAGAGCGCGGTCAGCGCGATCCCCGCGACGGCGGTCGGCAGCGCGAACGGCAGGTCGACGGCGGCGTCGAGGATGCGGCGGCCCGGGAACCGGTATCGCGTGAGCACCCAGGCCGCCGCCAACCCGAACGGAACGTTGATCGCCGCCGCGGCGAGCGCGGCGCCGAACGTCAGTCGATAGGACGCGAGGGCGCGCGGATTGAGGACCGCGTCGCCGAACTCGTGCAGGCTCATGCCGAGCGTCTTCGCGACGAGCGCCGCGAGCGGGAGCAGCACGACGGCCGAGAGCCACGCGAGCGTGAGCCCGAGCGACAGCCCGAATCCGGGAAGCCCCGCCTTGCGACGCGATCGCGTCATCTCAGTGCGACTGCGCCTTGGCCTGGATGCGATCGAAGGTGCCGCCGTCGTCGAAGTGCGTCTTCTGCGCCTTCGCCCACCCGCCGAACTCCTCGTCGACGTGCACCATCTCGATCTTCGGGAAGCGCAGCACGTCTTCGGACGCGGCCTGGCTCGGCTTCATCGGCCGATAGAAGTTCTTCGCCGCGATGCGCTGGCCCTCGGGGGAGTACAGCCAGTCGAGGGAGGCCTTCGCGAGCGGGAGGTTGCCCTTCGCGGCCGCGTTCTTCTCGACCACCGCGACCGGCGGCTCCGCGAGGATGCTCAGGCTCGGCGCCACCAGCTCGAACTTGTCGGCGCCGAGCTCGCGCAGCGTGAGGAACGCCTCGTTCTCCCACGTGAGCAGCACGTCGCCGATCCCGCGCTCCGCGAACGTCGTCGTCGAACCGCGCGCGCCGGTGTCGAGCACCGGCACGTGCTGGAACAGTTGCGTGACGAACGCCTCGGCTTTCTCGTCGGAGCCGCCCTGCCGCTTCGCCCACGCCCACGCGGCGAGGTAGTTCCAGCGCGCGCCTCCCGACGTCTTCGGATTCGGCGTGATGACTTCGACGCCGTCGTTCACGAGATCGCCCCAGTCCTTGATCCCTTTCGGGTTCCCCTTGCGGACCAGGAACACGATCGTCGACGTGTACGGCGCCGCGCGGTTCGGCAGGCGATCGGCCCAGTCCTTCGGGATGCGATCGGTCTTCGCGGCGATCGAATCGATGTCGTACGCGAGCGCGAGCGTCACCACGTCCGCGTCGAGTCCGTCGATCACCGAGCGCGCCTGCTTGCCGGAGCCGCCGTGCGACTGGCGGATCTCGACCGTCTCGCCGGTCTCCTGCTTCCAGTGCGCGACGAAGGCGGCGTTGTACTCGGCGTAGAGCTCGCGCGTCGGGTCGTACGACACGTTCAGGAGGACGCGCGCCGCAGGCTCGGAGCGGCTGCATCCGGACGCGAAGACCGCCAGGAAGAACGCGGCGGCAAAGGGCACAAAGGTGAAGCGCTTCATGTGCGGGGACCTTTCACGGACTTCAGGAATTGATCGAGGAAGCCGTCCTTCGGGTCGGCGTGTTGGAGGCGCCGCCCGTGTCGCTTCGCAACCGTCGACCCCGACGGGACCGGCGTGGTCGGGAGACCGCCCGGCGGCGAGAGCGCGAGCTTCTTCGCGGGGAGTCGGCCGTCCTGGCGCAACTTGACGAGGGTGATCTCGACGACGTCCCCGACGGTGTATCGGTCGAGGATCCCGGCGATCGAGTTGCGCACGTCGATCATCAACATGCGGAGCCCGCAGTGCGCTTCGTCGGGGCACGAGCACGGCGCATACGCGGTCTCGCTCGCGCACGAGATCGGCGCGAGCTTGCCGTCGATGCGGCGCACGATCTCCCCCACCTTCACCTGCGACAGCGGCTTCGCGAGGCGGTAGCCGCCGCGCCGGCCGCGCTCCGCGGCGACGTATCCGCCGTTCCTGAGATCGCCGAGGATCCCTTCCAGGAACTTCTGCGGCAGCCGCTCGGACTGCGCGAGCTCGGACCCCGGAACCACGTC
>CAZBOK010000323.1:2447-5464 GCA_964493525.1 uncultured Phycisphaeraceae bacterium
GCCGGGTATACTCCCCGGCTTTCTTCGGCCCCGGAATCCAGATCGGGGCCCGATCGCGCCGATCACGGATTGACGATCCGCACCGGCGGATCTTGACCCCTACGAGTTCGAGGAACCGCATGTCCGACCCCGCGACGAAAGCCCTGCCCCAACACGGCGCGGTCTCCCCCGCTCCGCAGAACGTCGGCGAGGGGTTCAAGAAGGCGGCCTACGAGATGACCGAGAAGGAGCGCCCGACCGGGTCGCTCGCGGGCTTCCGATTCTTCATGGAACGGTTCGGGGACATGATGTCCCGCATCGTCCTTACGGTTCTGTATGTCGTCCTCATCGCGCCGATCGGTGCGATCTACCGGTTCGTCACCGACCCGTTGATGACGCGCTACCCCGCGACGAAATCGAGCTTCACGCGATGGCGCTCCGACAACGACCGCGTCGAACGCGCACGCCAGCAAGGCTGAGCCGAACGCAAAGCCTGAGTTTGCCGAAAGCTGAAAGCCGAAAGCCCTCCCCCACATGAACATCCTCGGCCTCTCGTTCTTCTATCACGACTCCGCGGCGGCGATCGTCCAGGACGGCGTCCTCCTCGCCGCCGGCGAGGAAGAGCGCTTCTCCCGCGTGAAGCACGACCACGGTTTCCCGACCAAGGCGATCGAGTTCTGCCTGCAGCGCGCCGGCATCACCGCGCGCGAGCTCGACTATGTCGTCTTCTATGAGAAGCCGTTCGTGAAGTTCGAGCGCATCCTCATGTCGACGTTCGCCACCTTCCCGAAGTCGTGGAAGGTGTTCCGCGAGTCGATGCTGACGTGGCTCACCGACAAGCTGTGGATCAAGTCGCTCCTGAAGGAGAAGCTGAAGATCGATCCGAAGAAGATCGTCTTCGCCGACCACCACATGTCGCACGCGGCCGCGAGCTACTTCTGCTCGCCGTTCGAGGAGAGCGCGATCCTCACGGTCGACGGCGCCGGCGAGTGGACCACCTCGACGATGGGGTACGCGAAGGGGAACCACATCGAGATCCAGAACGAGATGCGCTTCCCGCACTCGATCGGCCTGCTCTACTCCGCCTTCACCGCGTTCTGCGGCTTCGAGGTGAACGAGGGCGAGTACAAGCTGATGGGAATGGCTCCCTACGGGAAGCCGAAGTACACCGACAAGATCAAGGAAGTCATCCGCATCGGCGACGACGGCTCGCTGTGGCATGACATGTCCTACTTCTCGTACCACTACTCTCCCGAGAGCACGCTCTCCGCGAAGTTCATCGAGAAGTTCGGCAAGCCGCGCGACCCGAAGCGCGCGGACGTCCACATGGACGAGTACTACGCCGACATGGCCGCCTCCATCCAGGCGGTGACCGAAGAGATCCTCATCAAGATGGCGAACCACCTCGCCAAGACGACGGGGTCGAAGAACCTCTGCATGGCGGGCGGCGTCGCGCTGAACTGCGTCGCGAACGCGAAGATCCTGAAGCAGACGCCGTTCGAGCGCATCTACGTGCAGCCGGCGGCCGGCGATGACGGCGGCGCGGTCGGCGCGGCGATGTGGTGCTGGAACCAGATGCTCGGCAACTCGAAGCGCTTCGTGATGGAGCACGCCTACTGGGGCAGCGAGTACTCGAACGGCGAAGTCGAACAGTGGTTGAAGCAGGAGAACCTGAAGTACGAGCGCTTCGACGACCCCGAGAAGTGCACCGATCGCGTCGTCGACTACATGGTGAAGGGCTCGGTGTGCGGCTGGTACGACGGCCGCTTCGAGTTCGGCCCGCGCGCGCTCGGCGCGCGCTCGATCATCGCGGACGCGCGCAAGTCCGAGATGAAGGACATCGTGAACGCGAAGATCAAGTTCCGCGAAGCGTTCCGACCGTTCGCGCCGAGCTGCTTGATGGAGAAGACCTCCGAGCTGTTCGACCTGCCGAACGCGGAGCAGCACTATCCCGCGCGCTTCATGCTCTACGTCGTGCCCGTCATCACCGACAAGCTGCCCGCGATCACGCACGTCGACGGCACCGGCCGCGTGCAGGGCGTGATGAAGGAGTACGCGCCGAACTACCACCGCCTGATCGAGCGCTTCGGCCAGGCGACCGGCGTGCCCTGCATCATGAACACCTCGTTCAACCTGAAGGGCGAGCCGATCGTGGAGACGCCGGCCAACTCGTACGCCACGTTCATGCGCTCCGGCATGGACGCGCTGATCCTGAACAACTCGTACATCGTGACCAAGAACGGGAAATGAACGTGCTCTCGCGACTCCTCGGCTGGTTGGTGACGCTCGTCCTCCTGTTCCTGCTGCTCGACGGGCTCTTGCGACTCACGCCGCTCTATCCGCCGACGCCCGCGGTCGAGTTCAACGACCGCTGGGGCTGGGCAAACATCAAGGACAGCGCGGCGCACAAGAAGTCGTCGGAGTTCGACGTCTCCTACCACGTCAACACGCGCGGCGTGCGCGGCCCCGAGATCGATTACGCGCGCGGTCCGCACGCCATCCGCATCCTCTGCATCGGCGACTCGTTCACGCTCGGCTACACCGTCGCGGAGGACGAGATCTTCCTGCGCGTCCTCGAGCGCGAGCTGCGCGCGCGTGGCCACGACGTCGAGATCATCAACGGCGGCACCGAGGGCTACTCGACCGATCAGGAGCTCGCGTGGCTCACCGACGAGGGGATGAAGTACCACCCCGACTACGTCGTGTTCGCGCCCTACCTGAACGACGTGTCGTGGAACCTCGAGGACCACTACACGAACAAGTCGAAGCCGAAGTACGTGCTCGACGCCGCGGGCAAGCCGTCGCGCGTGAACCCGACGCTGACCGACGACACCGACCACTCGTGGTTCACGCGGCACACCGCGTTCGGGAAGATCATCGACCGCCTGAAGCAGCGCCAGCCGATGACTCAGGTCGGGAGCGTCCAGCTCCCGCTCGAGTTCGGCCCGATCCTGGCGAACGAACCGTCCGCGATGGGCTCGGCGTGGAAGATCACCGACGCGCTCGTCACGGCGATCGCCGACACCGCGCGCTCGGGC
>CAZBOK010000324.1:0-5391 GCA_964493525.1 uncultured Phycisphaeraceae bacterium
CGAGGATCTCCTCGAGCAGCGTCTCGCGCAGTGTGTCGATCGAGCGGCGGATCAACGACGAGCGGTCGTAGGTCGGCTTGATGAACACGCCGGGCGGTAACCCCTCCTCGAGCTCGGCGAGCTTCGTCTTCACGTCCGCGATCACCTGGTAAGCGTTCGCGCCGAAGCGAGCAATCACCACGCCGCCAACTGCCTCGCCGTCGCCGTTCAACTCGCCGATCCCGCGCCGCGCCTCGCCCGCGATCTGAAGCGTCGCGATGTCGCCGAGAAGAACCGGCGTGCCGTTCATGCCGAGACCGAGCGGGACTTGCCCCAGGTCGGTGAGCCCCCGGAGGTAGCCGCGGCTGCGCACCATGTACTCGGTCTCAGAAGTCTCGACGACCGAGCCACCGACGTCGTTGTTGGAACGCTCGATCGCGGTGATCACGTCCTTGAGCGCGAGGTGAAAGGCGAGCAGCTTCAGGGGATCGAGCACGATCTGGTACTGCTTGACGAAACCGCCGATCGACGCGACCTCGGCGACGTCGTCGACCGCGGTCAGCGGGTAGCGCAGGTACCAGTCCTGGAGGCTGCGCAGTTGTGCGAGGTCAAGGTTCGCGGAGGTGAGCACGGCGCCGGTGAGCGGGTCGGCGCCCGCGCGCTCGAACGCACGCACGTGGACCAGTCGATTGCGCGCCTCCTCCGGCGCGGCGTCGACGGAGGCATACCAACGCTCGCTCGTCGGGTCGTGCCACAACCCCTGCGGATGGTCGGGAGAATAGAAGCCGGGGAACAGCACGTACTGATACACCCAGCCGACACCGGTCGCGTCCGGCCCGAGCTTGGGCTCGACGCCCTTCGGCAACCGGTCGCGCGCGAAGTTGAGCGATTCGAGGACCCGGCTGCGCGCCCAGTAGATGTCGGTGCCGTCCTCGAAGAGGACGTACACGAACGACTCCTCGAACATGCTGAAGCCGCGCACCACCGTCGAGCCGGGCACCGCGAGCATCGCGCTCGCGAGCGGGTAGGTCACTTGCTGGTCGACGACCTCCGGGTTCTGCCCCGGATACTCGGTCGTGACGATCACCTGCACGTCCGAGAGATCGGGGATCGCGTCGAGGCGGATCGCGGAGATGCTCCACACTCCCGCCCCGACGACCATGAGCGTCAAGAGCAGGACGAGGAAGCGGTTCTTCAGCGACGCTTCGATGAGGCGCGCGATCATTGCGACGCCTCGGTCGGCCCGCCGCGACTTGGTTGCGTGCGGAGAGTCGTCACTTGAGCGTCAACGTCTGCTGCAGCGAGCCGCATTGCTTCATGTCGGTCGCGTAGAACGGATTCGCGATGTTCTGGGACCGCTGCACCCAGTTCCCTGGCGCCATGTCGCAATGCATCACGTAGAGTCGGTCGCCGACGGCGCGGGACGGCGGCGACGCCTCGATCAACGCGATGATCTGCTCGCTCAACGGCTTGAACAACTCGCGCTGCTGCTCGATCGGCTGGTCGGTCAGCGCCTCGGCCGCCTGCACCAAGGCCGCCGCTCGCGAATCGCGCGAGGATCCGGCGTCGGCGTCACGCAATGCATGGCCGGCCGCGACGAGCGCGCCCGCGTCGATCGGTCCCCCGTCCTCGCGGCTTTGACCGAGTGCGTCAGCAACAGCGAGATATGCCGTCACGACGGCGTCGACGCCCGGAGAGGCCGATACTTTCGCGCCGCTCGCCGTCGCGTCGCGCTTCTCGGCGAGGAACTTGTTGATCGCTTCCCGCATGCGGCTCTCCGAGTCGAGGAGGAACTGCCCGCTGGTCACGACCACGTCGCCGGGCGCCAAGCCCTCGAGCACGGACACCATGCCGTCGTCGCCGGCCGGCCCCATGCGCACTGGGCGCGGCTCGAACTTGCCGACCGCTCTCGCAATGAACGCGACTTGTCGATCGCCCGCGTCGATGATCGCCTCGCGGGGCACTAGCACCGCGCGCTCGGCAACCCGCGATCGGACGTGGACGACGGCGTACATCCCGGGCTTCAGATCGAGCGTCGGGTTCTCGATCGCGATGCGCGCGATACCGGTCCGCGTCGTCATGTCGACGTGTGGATGCACGAAGATCACTGCGCCGTGCACCGGCTCGCCGGGACGAGACGCGATCGTCGCCTCGACTTTCGCGCCGAGCTGGACGAACTGCAGATCCTTCTCGAAGACCTGGGCGTTCAACCAGAGCGTCGAGTGATCGACGATCCGGAGCACGCGGTCGCCGGCCTTCACCGCGGCGCCTTCGACGACCAGCTTCTCGGTCACGTGGCCCATGATCGGGCTCACGAACGTCACCGTCTCGGGCGCGTGATCGAGCTTCGCGAGCGCTTCGATTTGCGCGCGCTCGAGTCCGAGCAGTTCGAGTTTCTGAGTCGCTGCGCTGAAGAGCCCGCCGGCGGTCTCGCTCCACGCATCCTTCGCGCCCGAGGCGAGATCGCTGACGGCGCGCCGCGACGTGATCAACTCCTCGATCGCGACCTGAAGCTCCGGGCTGTAGAGATCGAACAGCGGATCGCCGGCCATCACATGCTGGCCCTCGGTATTCGCGTGCAGCCGGCGGATCCAGCCCGAGACGCGCAAGTTGACGTCGTGGACGTTGGGCTCGGCCTCGTCGAGGTAGCCGACGAGCCGGAGCGAGCGGTCGAGCGGACCTTCGGTGACCGTCGCCACGCGCACGCCCATGTTTTGCACGACAGCCGGGTCGATGAGGACTTCGTTCGCCGAAGCGGCGGCTACGTCCTCGTACACGGGGACGAGGTCCATCCCCATCGGACTCTTCCCCGGGCGGTCCGAGATGTACGGCGGGCTCAGCATCGGATCCCACCAGTACTTGACCTTGCGGCCGGCGGTCGTGCCGTCACTGGGCGCCGATGCGCTCGACGCGGCGCTCGCCGAGCCGGTGGCGACGTTCAGCGGCGTGAGCTTCATGTGGCAGATCGGGCACAAGCCCGGTGCTTCGCGAATCACTTGCGGGTGCATGCTGCACGTCCACAACTGGCGCGGGCCGGCACGATCGGCTGGCGTGCTCGCGACGCCGTCCACCGCGCCGTTGCCGCGAATCAGATCGGGCAAACGCTCGAACCAGGAGTGCCAGCGAACGCCGGCGAACATGCCGGCCGCGCCGACCAGGAGGACGATCGCGAAGCGACCGGCGCCACTTCCGCGAGCCGGCGTTCCATTCGTCGTGTTCATGTGCGGCCTCCCAACGTCTCGACGTCTGCGCCCATCAACTCCTCGAGCTCAGCAAGGCGCTGCTCGCGGGCGGCGCGAACACGTGCGAGCAGCTCCTTGGAGTCGAGCACCGCGCGCTCCGACTCGACGAGATCGGCGTACGTCGCCGCGCTCGCCGCATACTGCTTGCGGATCGTGGAGGCGATCCGCGTCGCCGCGGGGACGATCCGCGACTCGAACAGTTCGGCTCGCCGCTCCGCGTCGCGCAAAAGGACGAGCGTCGCGACGAAGCTCGCCGCTTTCTCGCGGCGCTCCTGGCGCAGCGTGGCGTCCGCGCCGCGCACCATCGCGTCCGCCTCGCGGATTCCGCCTTCGATCTGGCGGACCGTCGTCGGGAGCACGACCGACACGCCGAGCGTTTGTTCGATGGCGCTGAGCGATGCGAACGGCGTGACGTCGGGGACCCATTCGAGACGCGCTTTCTCGAGCGCGTCCGCGCCCGCCGCGACGTCGTGCGCCAGCGCGGCGAGCTCGGAGTTCTGTTCGACGGCGGAAGCGAGCAGGCTCGCATCGTCTTGCAGCAGCGGCCTCGGCGCGGCGGGTGATGCGATCAAGGACGCCTCCGGTTCACGGGCGAGCAACGCGTTCAACTCGGCGCGCGCCGCGCGCAGCTCCGCTGCGACAGAGCGCTGCTGATCCTCCGCAGTCCGACCCTCGATTTCTGCCCGTTCGAGGTCCGTCTGCGCGCCGCCCGCCGTCACGCGCGAGCGCGCGGCGGCGAGCACAAGATGCGCGAGCGACACCTGCTCGCCTTGGATGCGCTCCCGTTCCGCGAGGAGTCCGAAGTTGGCCCACTTGCTCAACACGCGGCGCTGCAGGTCGAACTTCGCGGCGCGGAACCGCTCGCCCGCGGCGCGGGCCCGATCGAGCGTCAGTCTTCCCGCGGCTCTCACCTTTGACGGGTTCGACAAGTTCTGCATCGGGTCGAACCCCGCGGACAGCGTCATCCGATCGAACGCTTTCATCTGGCCTGGACCGAGTGCGACGCTGTAGCCGAGCATGATCCGCGTGTTCGGCCACTCGGACGCGATCCCGATCCGATCCACGGCCGCGCGCCATTCGAAGTAGGCGGCTTCGAGTTTGCCGTCCGCGAGAAAGGCGCGATTCAGGACCTGCTCCCACCTCGGCGCATCGGGAAGCTCCGGCAGCACGCGTCGATCGACCGCCACTTCGTAGGGCGCGCCCGCGGCAGACACGCTGGCGCGCTCTTCTTCGGTGCCAGGCGGAGCAAGCGAGCAGCCCGCACCGACGACCGCGAGCGTCAGTGCGAACGCGCCTCGAGTCGCGACGCTCGGTGGCAAACCGCGCAAGCGTCGAGCGGGAGAAAAACGACGACGGTGTGCAACGAGTCCGGCCTTGCAGATCGAATCCATGACGCCTCCGGGGCGAGAAACGAACGAGGACCGGTCACGACGTCGTGACCGGCCGCGATGCGGAGACGAGGACGGGGATCAGATCCGAAGCGGGATGGGCGACTGCGGAGCGGGCCAGGGACCCGCTCGTGCGAGATTCGCGGCGGTGAGGCGCTGGGCGGAGAGCGGAGGCCCCGCGATCGGGTCGATCGCGAGCAGCATTGGAACCGCGCTCCCCAGGTCCGGCGCCAGAACCGCGGGACCGGGCGACATCGACACGCCCGCAGGAGTCATCACCGCGATGCACATCGGGCAGGGCGGCACGTCGCGCTTCACCGATTCGTCGCGCGGGCCGGACGCCGGCGCCCGACCCGATTCGGAGCAGCAGTCGGTTTGGTGTCGCGGCGATGCGACCGCGGCCGAGCGGATGCAGCAGCAGCCGGGTCCGCCGAAAGCTCCGCTCAACTCCATCAAGCAAAAGCGCGCCGACAGGCCGCTCGGTAGGAGCAGCATCGCCGTTAAGAGAACCAACGTCAGGCGTCGCAGGAAGAGCATTGGAAGCTGGTGGTCACGTTAGACCTGCGGTGCACTCATCGTCAATCGATGGATCAAGAGTGGAGGCCTCCGCGCGGTTCGCTCGATCGCCGGCACAGGCAGTAGACAAACCGCTGCACGGTCCCGAAAGGGGTCCGGTGCTCCTCGCGCTTGTGGCGGAGCAAGTCGAACGCCGGTCCGAACTCGGAGTGGAGCGCGTCCGCACCGTAGCGAACGACGTCGAGTCCGCTGCACTTCGTGGGACC